>NZ_JBYCLA010000330.1:0-12801 GCF_057473665.1 Mycobacterium sp. TH-M25 | reverse complement strand
ACCCAGCGCCCGGACAGCACCCGCCAGCCGACGAACACCAGCCGCAGCACGATGAACGCGGTCAACCCCGACCAGATGCCGGCCAGCCCCCACCCGAAGATCAGCGACAGCCAGATCAGCGGCAAAAACCCGGCCAGCGCGCTGATGACGGTGGCGGTGCGCATGAACGCGGCATCCCCAGCACCCAACAGCACCCCGTCCAGGGCGAACACGATGCCGGCTGCCGGCAACTGGCCGACCAAAAACCACCACGGCACACCGATCGCGGCCAGCACCGATGGGGCGTCGGTGAACACGGCGGGCAGCACGGGCGCACCGGCCCCCAGCAGCACCGCCAGCACCGTCGCCGCCACCAGCGAGAACACCGTCACCCGCCACGCCACCGACTTCGCGTATCCGGGATGACCGGCGCCCAGCGCGGCGCCGACCAGTGCCTGTGCCGCAATGGCCAGCGAATCCAGCACCAGCGCAAGGAAATTCCACAATTGCAGCACCACCTGGTGCGCCGCGACCGCCGCCGCGCCGAAGCGGGCGGCCACCGCCGCGGCCGACACGAAGCAGGCCTGGAACGCGAGGCTGCGGACGAACAGGTCGCGGCCCATCACCAGTTGCGCCCGCAGCACCGCCGGGTCCATCCGCAGCGCGACCCGTTCGGCCAGCAGCGCCCGGCAGAACAGCAGCGCCGCCAGCCACTGCACGACCACGTTGGCCACCGCCGAGCCGGCCAACTCCAGCCGCGGCAGCCCCAGCCAGCCGTACACCAGCAGCGGGCACAGCAGCGCCGACAGGCCGAACCCGGCGATGACATAGCGCAGTGGGCGCACCGTGTTCTGCACCCCGCGCATCCAGCCGTTTCCGGCCAACGAGACCAGGATCGCCGGGGCGCCAAGGATCGCGATCCGCAGCCACGGCAACGCCGCTGCGGCGATGTCTGCCCCACCCGATCCGGCGCCGGCGATGACCGATACCAGCGGCACCGCCGCGCATTCCACCGCGAGGGTGATCAACGCTCCGATCGCCAGCGCCAGCCAGGTGGCCTGCACCCCCTCGGCGACCGCCGCCCCCCGGTCACCCGCCCCGAAGAACCGCGCGGCACGTGCCGTGGTCCCGTAGGACAGGAACGTCGACTGCGACCCCACCACTGAAAGCAGCATCCCGCCGATAGCCAGCCCGGCCAACGGCAGCGCACCGAGACGACCGACAATCGCGGTGTCGAACAACAGGTATAGCGGTTCGGCGGCCAGCACACCCAGCGCCGGTAACGCCAGCGCCGCAATCTGTCGGCCACCGACCCCGGGCTTGTCAGTCACGACCACCATCCTGCGCGAGCGTGCGCAAACCCGGTGAAAAACCGGCATCTACACCGTGGTGGCCCTCGTCGGGCTGATCATCAACCGCCGCCACCTGGCCGCCACCGTTGCCGCACCGTTCGTCGGGCACGCGGTTCGCCACGCCGGACACCCGCACGAGCCGTAACAGCCGTCCCGCCGGCGTTCGGTGCGCTGATCACGGCGGCCGGTTATCCGCTGGCGTTCGCGGTATGCGCATTGTTCCCGCTGGCGGCGATACCGCTGGTTCCGGTCAAGCACGAACCGGCCGACTGAGCCGCGCCAGCCGCTGGTTGGTGACATGCAGCTGGCGGGCGGTGCTGTCGGCCAACGCCGCGATCTGCTCTGGTGTCAGCCGGCCGCACAGCCGACCCCAGTGCACCGCGACGTCGTCGCCGGGTGCCGCATCGGGCACCGCACTGTAGCCGTCCACCTGCACCTCGAATAGGCGCGACGCCGGTTCGGACAGGGAAAGCGCATGCCCGTCCCAGACCAGCCCGCGGCACGACGCCTGCACCTTCTCGCCGTGGCGGGAAAGCACCGTGCCCCACGTGATCCGGCAGTTGTCCAGCACGCCCAATGGTTGCTCCCCTCGCCCCAGCAGCCGCGACCACGGATACACACCGAACACGTGAAAGCAGTGGTTGGCCGCGGCTTCACCGGCCAGGTCGCCGGTTAGGTGCGACCAGTAGCGGCCGGCCTGCGGGCCGATGATCGCCAGCAACGCCTCGAGGAACTCCGCGCCGTCCAGGTCGGCGCCGACGCCGCCGCCGAGCCAGTACGACTCGACGAGCCGGTAATCGAGTGGATCCGCAATGCCGGTCGCCGCCGACAGCACCCGCAAATACGGCCAGGCGCCGGAAAACTTGGCCGCGGCCGCCCGCACCTCCTTGGTCGACCCGTCGGCCAAGGTGGCTCCCAGCGGCGGGCCGCAGTAGCCCAGCGCATTGGGGGCATAGGCGTAGCGCGCGAACATCTCCGCCCCCCGCGTGCCGCCATTCATACCCGGGTGGGTTGTGCGAGTTTGACGGCGTCGCGGTGCATCCGGCCGAAGTTGTAGTAGGCCGCACACGCTCCTTCGGGAGACACCATGCAGGTGCCGATCGGGGTCTCCGGGGTACACGCGGTACCGAACACCTTGCACTCCCAAGGCTTGAGCACCCCCTTGAGCACCTCACCGCACTGACACGCCTTCGGATCAGCAACCCGCACCCCCGGCATCGAGAAACGCACCTCGGCGTCGAACTCGGCGTAATCATCGTTGACCGCCAACGCACTTTGCGAGATGAAACCCAGACCACGCCATTCGAAATGCGGACGCAACGCAAACACCCGACCCATCAACGCCAACGCCGCCGGGTTGCCGCCCTGACGCACCACCCGCGAATACTGATTCTCGATCTCACACCGACCCTCCCGGATCTGAGTCAACAACATCGCCACCGCCGCCATGATGTCCAACGGCTCAAACCCCGCGATCACCAACGGCTTGTGATACACGTCGTTGACCACCCGCTACGGCCGATCCCCCACCACCGTCGACACATGCCCCGGACCGATGAACCCCGACAACCGCAGATCCGGCGACTCCAAGATCGCCTTGATCGGCGGCACGATCATCACGTGATTGCAGAACACACTGAAATTCCTCAACCCCAACTCACGGGCACGCACCAACGTGACCGCCGTCGACGGGGCGGTGGTCTCAAACCCGATACCGAAAAACACCACCTGCTTATCCGGCTGCTCGACCGCGATCTTCAGCGCATCCAACGGCGAATACACAAACCGCACATCAGCACCACGCGCCTTGGCATCCAACAGATTGCCATGCGAACCCGGCACCCGCATCATGTCACCAAAACACGTGAAGATCACATCAGGCTGCTGCGCCAGCCACATCGCATCATCGATACGCCCCATCGGAATCACACACACCGGACACCCCGGACCATGCACCAACTCGACATTCTCGGGCAACAGGTGCTCGATGCCATGCCGATAAATGGTGTGAGTGTGCCCGCCACACACCTCCATGAACTTGAAATGCTCGGATCCCTCACCGGTCCCGGCCAGATGCTCGATCGCACCCAGCAACTTACGGGCCGCGGCCGGGTCACGGAACTCATCAACGAATTTCATGGCTATCCCCTAGATTGTGGATGAATTGAACGCTTCGAGCTCCGTGTCATACACATCGCCGAGCTTCTGCACCGCCGCCAACGTCAACAACGCCTCGGTCTCATCAACCTTGGCCATCGCGAACCCCACATGCACCAACACCCAATCATCAGGCGCAGGCATCTCCTTCTCCAACAACGCCACACTGATCGTGCGCTGCACACCACTCACATCAACCTTCGCCAAAAAATTAGCCGGATCGGTGATCTCCACGATCCGCCCCGGAATCCCCAAACACACGATGATCTCCTTTCAACAGATCCGCGGCAACGGGTCACCGACCAACATGTCGACAATCCGCGAACCACCAAACCCGGTCTGCACCACCACGGTCTCCTCGGGCTCAGCGATAATCTCCCCCACCAAGGCCGCCTCAGCCCCCAACGGATGCGCCCGCAACGCCGCCAACCCCGCCTCAGCCTCATCGGCGGCCACCACAGCAACGAACTTGCCCTCATTGGCCACATACAACGGATCGATACCCAACAACTCGCACGCACCCCGCACCATCGGCGCCACCGGCAACCGATCCTCGGCCAACAACACCGCCAACCCACACGCCTGGACCAGCTCATTGCACACCGTGCCCAACCCACCACGAGTCGGATCCCGCAACCAACGCGTCGAGGGCGCCGCCGCCAACAACACCTCCACCAACGCAGAAACCGACGCGGTATCCGAACAAATATCGGCCTCAATAGCCAAATCACCGCGGGCCAACATCACCGCCATCCCATGATCACCAATCGACCCCGACAACAACACCCGATCCCCCACCCGCACCGAAGCCGCCGACAACTGCCGACCAACCGGAATCACCCCCACCCCCGTAGTCGTGATAAACAACCCATCAGCCGCACCCCGCGGCACCACCTTGGGATCCCCAGTAACAACATGCACACCCACACCCGCAGCCGCCACCGCCATATCAGCAACAACCTCTTTAAGCTCGGCGATATCGAAACCCTCCTCGATCACAAACGCCGCCGAAATCCACTGCGGCACCGCACCCATCACCGCAAGATCATTAACCGTGCCATGCACCGCCAACACACCAATCGAACCACCCGGAAACCGCCGCGGCTGCACCACAAACGAATCCGTCGACATCGCCAACCGATCACCACCCGGCAACCCCAACACCGCACCATCACCCAACGACTCCAACAACGGATTACGAAACGCCTCCACAAACACCGCATCCACCAACGCCGCCGACGCCTTACCACCCGCCCCATGCGCCAACGTCACATGCTCATCCAACAACCGAGGACGCCGACGACGAAACGACTCAATCCGCTCAATCACCTCACCCTCAGCAAAACCCGGACCCGACCCCACATACTCACCCACCGACTTACCCATCACACCCCCACCAAACTCTCGTGGACCGCTGACCACAGCTGAAAAGCCAGCCGCGCCTGCGATTCCTGGATCCGGTGCACACTTTGGGACCGGACGACAAAACACACATCGACATCCGGGCACGTTGCGAAGGCGCCCCCGTCGTATCCGGCGAAACCGATGACATACATGTCGCGACGACGTGCCTCCCGGAACGCCGTGATCACATTCGCCGAGTTGCCGCTGGTCGACATCGCGACCGCGATATCGCCCGGGCCGGCGCGGGCAATCAACTGCCGGGCGAATACCAGCTCGTATCCGACGTCGTTGCCCAGCGCGGTCAGGATCGCCTGGTCCGCGGTCAACGACCAGGCCGGCAGCGGCTGCCCGCGCGGCGGCCTGGCGAACAAGGTGGCCAAGGTCGTCGAATCGGTGGAACTGCCGCCGTTGCCGAAGGCGAACAGCCGTCCGCCGGTGGCGAATCGGCGTGCCATCTCGGTGGCCGCGGTGGCCAGCAGGTCCGCGTTGGCCTCCAGTGTGGACTGTCGCAACGCCAGGCTCTCGTCCGCCTTCCGCTGCGCCGACGCGGTCAGGTCGGCCAGCAACGCCTTGGGATCCTCTTCTTGCGCGTCGATGAACGGATACAGGAAATCGGTGGGTTCCTGGCGCTCGGTTGAGCTCACGAGTCATCCTCCTCGTCCACTTTGCTGATCGCCATTCCCGCGTGCACCAGCACCAGATCCCCGGCGCTGACCGGATCGACCAGCGTTGTCGCAACTTCCTCCACTCCAGCGGCGGTGCGCACCGCCGCCATCCCTTCGGCCGACACAGCCACCACTTCACCGAGACGCCCTTCGTCGCTGCAGGTGATGCAGACCTCGTCGGCGCACTCGGCCCCCGGTGTCAGCACACCGGGGTGTTCGAAGCAGACATGGGTCAGTTCCCACAACAGGTGGTAGAACAGCACGAACCCGCCGGTCGCCGGCACCATCGGATCAGGGTCGTCCAGCCACAGCACATGATCGGCCGCACCCGCCGGGGGCCGCGCACCGCTGCCGATCCACACGGTGTTCACCCCCCAGGCCGGGCTTCGGCGCATCACCGAGGCCACCTCGGCATTGTCGGCGCCGGCCACTGCCACCACGATGTCGCCGGGCCGCGCCGACACCCGCACTTGGTCCACCAGTTCGGGGCCAGTCAGCGCCACCGCCGGCAACGCGCGCTTCCCCATGATCACCGGGTGCACAAACTCGACCGCGATGTGCAACGCATGCGGCTCCCACGACGGCGCAAGCGACCACATGGTCGCGCCCGCCGCAAATCGTCTGGCCAGGGTGAGCGAGGTGGCGGCCAGATCCGTCGCCAGATCGGCGCCCAGACCACGGTCGATCACGGTGGTAGTCATGACAAATCAGCCCTCTTCCCGTCGGTTTGCAGGTCCAGCGCGGTCAGCACGGATACGGCCGCCTGACCGAGCGCCAGCCCCCCGTCGTTGGGCGGGACCACGCGGTGGGTCAGCACCTCAAATCCCGCCTGCTGCAGCCGATGCCGACACCCGCGCAGCAGCAACACATTCTGGAACACCCCACCGGTCAGCCCCACCAGTGACACCTGGCCGGCGACCAGACCGACCACCTCGGCGACGGCGACCGCGACCGCGTCGTGGAACCCGGCGGCCAGCACGGCCGGCTCGACACCGGCGCGCAGCGCCGACACCATCGCCGACAGCATGGCGGTGGGATCGATCACCCCGTCGGGCCGCACATCCATTCGCAGTATCGGACCTCCGGCCGTGTCGACCGAATCGGCGAGCAGCTCGAGTTCGATGGCGGCCTGTCCCTCGTAGTCGATCCGGTGCCGCACCCCCAGCAGCGAGGCGACCGCATCGAACAACCGGCCCATGCTCGAGCACGGCACACAACCCACCCCGCTGACCAACTGGGACCGGATGGCGCCCCGCTCCGCAGGGGTAGCCGCGGCCACCGGAGCCAAATCGGGGGCCCAGTCGATACCGGCCACCCACAACTGCGAAAGCGCCATCCGCCACGGATTGCGCACCGCGGCGTCACCCCCCGCCAGCGGCACCGCCAACAGGTGCCCGACCCGGGTGAACCGATGGCTGTCGCGCCCGAGCGTCAGAATCTCCCCGCCCCAGATCGTCTGATCGCTGCCGTAGCCGGTGCCGTCGAAGGCCACCCCGACGATCGGTTCACCGAGCCGGCCGTGCTCGGCCAGCAACGAGACGACGTGGGCATGGTGGTGCTGCACCAGGTCCACCGGTCGCTCGCCGGCATGACGCTCCGCCCAGGTCCGGGTTTGATACCCCGGATGCAGATCGGCGGCCAACCGCACCGGCTGTTGCCGTGTTGCGCTGAGCTGGCCCACCGCCCGTTCGAATGCGCGCAGTGTCTCCAGGGTCGCCATGTCGCCGATGTGCCCCGACATGTAGGCGCGCGGACCGTCGGTGAGGCAGCAAGTGTTCTTCAGTTCGCCACCTACGGCCAGTACGGCCGGGCCGTCGCGCCCGAGGTCCACCGGCAGTGGTGCGTAGCCGCGGGACCGGCGGATCGGCAGTTCGGCGCCGTCGACAACCCGCACCACCGAGTCGTCGCAGGGCACGTGGATCGGTCGATCATGGTCGAGTACCGAGTCGCAGAGCGCCGAAAGCCGCCGCACGGCATCGTCTTCGGTGAAGCAGATCGGCTCATCGGAACGGTTCGCGCTGGTCAGCACCAGTGCGTCGGGTACCGGCGCGCCGACCCCCGGTACCGGGGTCAGCAGCAGGTGATGGATCGGTGAGTACGGCAGCATCAGCCCGATCAGTGGGCTGCCCGGTGCGACGGCGTCGGCCACTGGTGCGTCCGGGCGACGCCGCAGCAAGACGATCGGCCGGGCCGGGCTGGTCAGCACCGCGGCCTCGGTGTCGTCGATCAACGCGTAGCGGCCGGCGACGTCGAGGTCGCGCACCAGCATGGCGAACGGTTTGGCGCCCCGTGCCTTGCGGCCGCGCAGTGCGCCGACCGCTGCGTCGTCGTCGACGATGCAGGCCAGGTGATAGCCGCCGATGCCCTTGACCGCGACCACCGCACCCGCGGCCAGCGCCTCCTGGGTGGCCGCCAGCGCGGCGTCGGATCCGCCGACCCGTCCGGCGTCATGGGTTCCGGCAGAAAACCACAGCGACGGTCCGCAGTCCGGGCAGGCGATCGGTTGGGCATGGAACCGGCGATCGGTCGGGTCGTGGTATTCGGCTGCACACCGCCGGCACATATCGAAACCCGCCATGGTGGTGCCCGGACGGTCATAGGGCAGCTCCCGGATGATGGTGAACCGGGGCCCGCAGTTGGTGCACGTGACGAACGGGTGCCGGTAGCGTCGGTCACCGGGGTCGAGCAGTTCGCTCACGCAGTCGTCGCAGACAGCGATGTCCGGCGGAATGGGCGTGGTGGCACCGGTAACCGTCTGGCTTGCCACGATCCGGAAACCGGTCCCGGACGTCGCAGTGTCGGCCCCGATCTCGACAACGGATATGCCGCTGATGCTGGCCAGGGGCGGCGCTTCGGCGCGCAGCCGGCGTCCGAACCCGTCAACGCGGGTGCGCGAACCTTGCACTTCGCAGAAGACCGCGCCGGAGTCGTTGCCGACAAATCCGGTCAGGCTCAGCTCGGTGGCGATCCGGTGTACAAACGGACGGAACCCGACGCCTTGGACGACGCCGGTCACGGTGAATCGCCGCCGGACTTGGTCGGCTGCCAGGCCGGATCGCAGCATCAGCGAAGTATCGGGCATGCGCACCCTCGCGGAGCGGCGATCAAGTCAGAAGGCTCGATTTGCCGGCCACACTTGATACATCGCTTAAGCCAGTTTGGTTGAAACACCATTTAATACGTTCCGATCACGCGTTTCGTGAAGCGGGGGCTGAAGCTTCACGCGTTTTCCATCGTAGGCGCGTTCGGCCCGCGCCGTTAGCGGATTCGCACCGGCGGCTAAATCCGTCGAAATGCCTGTCGATTTCGCGTCTAGTCTCCCGCGCTTGTCGGCCTGGGGTGTACAACGGTGCTCATGGACCGACCCAGCGCGCGGCGCCTGGCGCAGACCGCGGCGGTCAGCGATGCATGAGTTGTCGCTGTGCGAGGCGATCGCCGGTGTGGTGAAACCGTATGCCGAGGGCCGTCATGTCGACGTAATCCGGGTACGCGTCGGCGCCCTGCGCCAGGTGGTGCCCGAATCGTTGTCGTTCTGCTGGAGCCTGGTTCGCGATCACCAGGACATGGGCGACGCCGAGCTGGAACTGGAGTTCGTCACCGCCCAGGTGCGGTGCCGCTCCTGCAGCCGGGATTCGACGATCACTTCGCGGTGGTCACTGTTGTGCCCGCACTGCGACAGCGCCGATGTCGAGGTGTTGTGCGGCGACGAGTTCCTGGTGACCTCGCTGGATGTGTCCTGATAAGCGCGCGAAAGGTAGCGACCAATGGGTAGGTTTCATCGTCACGACGACGGCACCGTGCACACCCACGACCACGAGCACGAGCACGGCCACCACCACGACCACGACCACCACCACGACCACGACCACGACCACCACCACGACCACGACCACGACCACGACCACGGAGATCACAGCGGCTACGACACCGGCTCCCAACGTGTGGACGTGCTGGAGTCGATTTTCGCCGAGAACGACGTCCGGGCCGCTGACAATCGGGAGGCTTTTGAGAGCAACGGGGTTCGGGCGCTGAACCTGATGAGCTCGCCCGGTTCGGGTAAGACCACCGTGCTTGCGGCCACCCTGGACGAGTTCGCCGGCGAGATTGCCGTCGGGGTGATCGAGGGTGATATTGCGACCGACCTCGACGCGGCCAAGCTCGGCGGCCGGGGCGCGCAAGTGGCCTTGCTCAACACGAGTAACGGGTTCGGCGGCGAATGTCACCTCGACGCGCCCATGGTCAACCGCGCGCTTCGGGGCCTGGATCTGGCCGGACTGGACCTGGTCGTCGTCGAGAACGTCGGAAACCTGGTATGCCCGGCTGAGTTCGACGTCGGTGAACACGCCAAGGCCATGGTCTACTCGGTTACCGAAGGCGAGGACAAACCGCTGAAGTATCCGGTGATGTTCCGCGCGGTGGACGTGGTGTTGCTCAACAAGATCGACCTCGTGCCGCATCTCGACGTCGACGTCGACGCCTACGTCGCCCATATCCGCGAGGTCAACCCGACGGCAACGATTCTGCCGGTGAGCGCCCGGACGGGCGACGGAATGCCGGACTGGTTCGCCTGGCTGCGGCGGTTCGTGGGCGGAACCTCTGCAGCCTGAGTGGGGCACGCCCTGGGACGCCACGTCTTCCGTATCGGACAGGGCTTCTGCCCGTTCTATGGGCGTTCGGAATGGACCAACCGTGGGCGATCCAGCTAATCTAACTGCAATTGACTTGCATGACTGTTGTTGCACTCGATTCGCATGAATCTTCAGTTAAACGCCCGGTTGAACATATGCGCTCAAACATGCCCTGCTGCTCAACCATCCACTAAATAGTGTGCGTTTCACCGGCAGCTCGCAGTCGCCGGAGTGTATCGAAAAATCTACCGACAAGTAGGAGAACCCTCGGATTCCAGCAAAGGCCATCGGCTCGCTGTCAGATAGTTGACATCTACTACGTACTGGAGTAGACCAACATTCAGCGTCGCGCAAGCGGGTCGATAGTCGACTCCGGCGGTGCCAGGGGCCCAGCCCGGTCCCGGAAAGCTGCATAATGCCAACGGAAGCAGCAGTCAAAGCCGAAGAGACCTTGATCCACGTCTTATGGATCAACGCGGGTCTGAGTTGTGACGGCGATTCGGTGGCGTTGACTGCCGCCACCCAGCCCAGCATCGAAGAGATCGCGCTCGGCGCCCTGCCGGGCCTCCCGCAGATCGCCGTGCACTGGCCGCTGATCGACTTCGAATGCGGACCCGAGGGCGGCGCGGACGATTTCCTGGAGTGGTTCTGGAAGGCCGACCGCGGTGAACTCGAACCGTTCGTGCTTGTCGTCGAAGGTTCGATCCCCAACGAGAATTTGCACAACGAGGGCTACTGGTGCGGCTTCGGCAACGACCCCGCCACCGGTCAGCCGGTAACGACCAGCGAGTGGCTGGACCGGCTCGCGCCCAAGGCGACCGCGATCGTGTGCGCGGGGACCTGCTCGTGTTATGGCGGTATCCACGCCATGGCCGGCAACCCGACCGGAGCGATGGGGGTGCCCGACTACCTCGGGTGGGAGTGGAAGAGCAAGGCCGGTATCCCAATCGTCTGCGTCCCCGGCTGCCCCACCCAGGGCGACAACCTGTCCGAGACACTGACCTATCTGCTGTACATGGCCACCGGACAGGCGCCGATGATCCCGCTGGACGACGAGTTGCGCCCCACTTGGTTGTTCGGCAATACCGTGCACGAGGGCTGTGACCGGGCCGGCTACTACGAGCAGGGCGACTTCGCCACCGAGTACGGGTCGCCGAAATGCATCGTCAAACTTGGCTGTTGGGGTCCGGTTGTCAAATGCAACGTTCCCAAACGGGGATGGATCAACGGTGTCGGTGGCTGCCCCAATGTCGGTGGGATCTGCATCGGGTGCACCATGCCCGGGTTCCCGGACAAGTTCATGCCGTTCATGGATGAGCCGCCGGGCGGGTTGATCTCGTCGACCGCGTCGGGGCTGTACGGCTCTTTCATCCGCCCGATGCGCCGTATCACGGGGCGCACCCTCGACAAGGAGCCGCGTTGGCGGCACAAGGGCAGGAAACTGACCACCGGAGCCCGCCGCACCTGGTAGGCGCGCGGATCCCGACCATCCCCCCAGCTACGGAAAGAGCACACTTCGATGACAACCATCATTCCCAAGCCGTCCCACTCCAAGCACGAACCCGGCCAACTCGTCGAAATGGCCTGGGACCCGATCACCCGGATCGTGGGCAGCCTCGGCATCTATACCAAGATCGACTTCGAGAACCGCGAGGTCGTCGAGTGCCACAGCACATCGTCGATCTTCCGCGGCTACTCGATTTTCATGAAGGGCAAGGACCCCCGCGACGCGCACTTCATCACCAGCCGCATCTGCGGCATCTGCGGTGACAACCACGCCACCTGCTCCTGCTACACGCAGAACATGGCCTACGGCGTGCAGCCGCCGCACCTCGCCGAGTGGATCACCAACCTCGGCGAGGCCGCGGAATACATGTTCGACCACAATATCTTCCAGGAGAACCTGGTCGGCGTCGACTACTGCGAGAAGATGGTCAAAGAGACCAACCCATCGGTCCTGGCCAAGGCGGAGAACACCGCGGCACCGCACGCCGGCGCGCACGGGTACAAGACGATCGCCGACATCATGCGGTCTCTCAACCCGTTCAGCGGCGAGTTCTACCGGGAGGCGCTGCAGGTCAGCCGATTGACGCGGGAGATGTTCTGCCTGATGGAAGGGCGGCACGTGCATCCGTCGACGCTGTACCCGGGCGGTGTGGGCACGGTGGCGACCATCCAGCTGATGACCGACTATATAACCCGGCTGATGCGCTACGTCGAGTTCATGAAGAAGGTCGTGCCCATGCACGACGACCTGTTCGACTTCTTCTACGAGGCCCTGCCCGGCTACGAGAAGTCCGGCCTGCGCCGCACCCTGCTGGCCTGCTGGGGCTCATACCAAGACCCCGAGCATTGCAACTTCGCCTACAAGGACATGGAGAACTGGGGCCGCAAGATGTTCGTCACGCCAGGCATCGTCGTCGACGGCAAGCTCGTCACGACCTCGCTGGTGGACATCAACCTCGGCATCCGGATCCTGTTGGGCAGCTCGTACTACGACGACTGGACCGATCAGGAGATGTTCGTCAAAACCGATCCGCTCGGTAACCCGGTGGACCGACGTCACCCATGGAACCAGCACACCAACCCGCGTCCACAGAAGCGCGACCTGGAGGA
>NZ_JBYCLA010000329.1:0-3595 GCF_057473665.1 Mycobacterium sp. TH-M25 | reverse complement strand
CGCGTTGGCGATGATCGGGGTGGTACTGGACTGGCCGCTGTGGTGGGTGTCGGCGTGCTCGGTGTTGGTGTTGCTGATTATGGAAGGTGTCGGGGTCAATTTTTGGCTGCTGCGCCGTGATTCGGTCACCGTCGGCACCGATGATGACGCGCCCGGATTGCGTTTGGCCGTTGTCGTGGCATGCACTGCTGTCCTGTGCGCGGCGGTGCTGACCGGATACACGCACTGGACGTCGGCGGACCGCGACTTTCGGCGGGATTCCCGCGAGGTAGTGCAGATCGCCACGGGGATGGCAGAGGCGATGGCGTCGTTCACCCCGAGCGCCCCGACCAGCTCCATTGATCGGGCTACGGCGATGATGGTGCCCGACCAGGCGGGCGTGTTCAAGGAGCAATACCGAAAGTCCAGCGCCGATCTGGCCCAGCGCAACGTCACCGCTCAGGCCGCCGCGCTGGCGGCCGGCGTCGAGGCCATCGGGCCGTCGGCGGCCAGTGTCGCGGTGATCCTGCGGGTAACCCAGAACACGCCGGGTCAGCCCCCCAGTCAGGCGGCGCCCGCAGTGCGGGTGACATTGATCAAGCGCGGCAGTGACTGGCTGGTGACCGACGTGCTGCCGATCAACGCCCGTTAGCTCGGCTCAGTCGCTGTTGGCCGCACGTGCGGCCTTGACTTTGACGAACCGGTCCGACAACCGACGCATCCGGATCATCAAGGCGGCCGACGGACTGGTGCTGCCGTCGAGGTAGCTGGCCAGATCCTCGGGTGCGACCCCGATGCGGGAGGCGAATTCCTGTTGCCCCAGGCCGGAGCGATCGATCAGGAGCCGCACGTGGCGGGCGACCTCGGCGCGTTCGTTGATCTCCAGGTGGGCGCGGGCGCGCTCCAGCACCTCCCAGAGGGCTTTGCAGATGCCATACGGTCGCGTGCCCTCGAGCACTTCTTCGACCTGACGGGCCGTCCGTCCATAAGGGTCGCGTTTTACCGCGGCGGCGATGAGCTTCCAGATCTCGATGTCGCCGCCGTGCAGTGCCGAGCGGATGGCGGCGGTAGACCAGAACTCCACCGGCTGGTCGGGATCGTCGCGGACCTGGTCCGCGGCGGGCTGTTCAGGCGGCGCTGCGGGGTGTCGGTCGACTACCAACGTCACCTCGCCTCCTCGAGCATCGCTACAGCCACCGACAGGCAGCGCTGCCTGACCTCCTGCCATTCTGCCGTGGCATCCGGGTCGGACCACTGATCATCAGTGAGGTCAACGGGATGGGGGTCCGAGAGCCGGCGGACTAACTGGGTCGCCATCCATTGCCGTATGGGTGGTTGACAAGAGTAATACCTATCTAGCTCGGCCAGCACTACGGCCGCGGTCTCGGGCTCTAGTGCATCGACCATGTCAGCCAATTCGGCGTAGTCGCGGCTGCTGTTACGGGACATGATCAGATAGCCCACCAGCCGCAGCGTTTCTGCGCCGGTGGGGATCAGCAACCGGTCGCCGGTGGGCAGCTGGACGTGGGTGGTCTCCACCGGGCGCCGCCGCTGGTAGGTTGGCCGGTCGGGGGCTTGCGAGACCACCTGTGTCTGCAGCGCGTCGATGGCGACTGAGAGCCGCCCGCGCCACAGCGTGACCGGATGAACCGGCCGGTCAGACCAGGGCATCGCCCGCGCAATGCTATTGCGGTACGCCAGGCCGATGATGAACTTCCTGGCCGCCGAGTGACCGTTGGTGCTGGTCGTCGTGCAGGCCGGGGCGGCAGGAAGCGCCGCGGTGTCATCGCTGGCTCTGCCCTCTTCTGGCTCGTGCGCAGCGCCTGGTAGGACCCGGTCGAGTCGTTTGTTGTTGTGCCCGCACCCGGTGAAGGCGAGCGGGTCGGCCACGCAGATCGCGTCGGGCGCCAGGTGCTTGAGCTTCGCCGCCGACTTGAGCACTATCCGCAGGTCGCCACTGGGCACCATGGCTGCCGAGATGTCGTCGGGGATGACCACGATGTCACCGAGGTCGACCGCCGGCAGCGGCCTGTCGAAGTCGACGGACGGCAAGGCCCGGGACAGCCAGCAGGGTAGCCACCAGTTCCATTGCGCGAACATCGCCATCAGCGCCGGTACCAGAACTAGTCGCACCACGGTCGCGTCGACCGCGATCGCGACGGCGCACGCCACGCCGATCTCGGCGACCCGCGGCATGCCGGCGAACGCGAAGCCGACGAACACCGCGATCATGATCAGGGCGGCGCTGGTAATTGTGCGTGCGCTGGTGCTCACGCCGTAGGCGACCGCGTCGCGAGTGCGCCCGGTTTGCAAGAAGCGTTCCCGGATGCGGGTGAGCAGGAAGATTTCGTAGTCCATCGACAACCCGAAGGTCATCGCCAGCACCAGCGGGGGAACCGTGCTGTCGATCGAATTGATGTGTGTGAAGCCGAGGTTCTCCAGCCAGCCCCACTGGAAGACCATCACCAAGCTGCCATAGGCGGCGGCCACCGACAGCAATGTCATCAGCACGCCTTTGAATGCCAGGAATACCGAACGGATCGAGATCAGCAGCATCACGAACGCGATCAACGCAACGAAGACCAGCACCAGCGGCTCCGTCTTGGACACCCGATCATCGAAGTCTTTGATCAGCGCGGTCGGGCCGCCGACAGCCACGTGCGCCGCGCCGGGAACCTTAGGAAGCTCCGTCCGCATCCAATCGACGGTTTCGCGGGCGCCCAGGTCCTCGGGATCGACCGACAACACCGCGCTCAGCAGCGCGCTGCCGTTGTTATCGGCGAATTGCGGCGGTGCCACCGACAAGACGTTCGGAGCCTGCGCCATCCGGTCACGGATCGCCGCGATTGTCTGGCTGTGTTCGGCTGAGGACGCTTGAACATTCGGGTCGCCGGGAAAGGTGATCAGCACCTGCACGGGCCCCAGCGCGCCTGGGCCGAGCGCTTGGGCCGCGGCCGACACCCCGGCACGGATCTCGTGCGAAGAGTCAAACTGCCGCAGCAGGCTGTTGCCCAGCACCATCGACGTCGCCGGCGCCGCCATAATGATGAGGAGGGTCGACGCCGCCAGCGCCGAAATCCACGGCCGGTGCATCACCCATCCCACCCAACGGTTCCAGAACCGGGACTGGGTGCACTCCGGCCGCCGCGACCAGTGCAGCAGCGCTGACCTTTTGGCGGCTGCCCGGCCGAACGTGGCTAACACCGCGGGTGTCAAGGTGGCCGACGTCAACATCGCGATAGCGACGGCCAGAATCGCTCCGGTCGCCATCGACCGCAGCGCCGGGGTGTTGATCAAGTAGATCCCGGTGAGCGAGGCGATGACGGTCATCCCGGACAGCACCACCGCGAGCCCGGAAGTGGCCATCGCGGCGTCGACAGCTTCCTGTGGTTGCCGCCCGGACCGCAGCTCCTCGCGGAAGCGCATCAGGATGAATAGGGAGTAGTCGACGGCCAGCGCGATGCCAAACATCGACACCGTCGAGGTCACAAACACCGACATAGTGGTGTGCATCGATATTAGGTAGACCAGGCCCATGGTGACCACGACGGTGCAAGCGCCGAGGGCTAGCGGAACCGCCGCGGCGGCCAGCGATCCAAACACCGCGAGCAAGACG
>NZ_JBYCLA010000328.1:0-7155 GCF_057473665.1 Mycobacterium sp. TH-M25 | reverse complement strand
TCAACCTGGACAAGCCGGTGATCTCGGCGATTCACGGCGCAGCGGTCGGGGCAGGCCTGGTCGTGGCGCTGCTGGCCGATGTCTCGGTGGCGGGACGCACCGCCAAGATCATCGACGGGCACACCAAGTTGGGCGTGGCCGCCGGCGACCATGCCGCGATCTGCTGGCCGCTGTTGGTCGGGATGGCCAAAGCCAAGTACTACCTGCTCACCTGCGCGCCGCTGTCCGGCGAGGAAGCCGAGCGCATCGGGCTGGTGTCGATGTGTGTGGACGACGGCGAGGTGCTCGACACCGCCACCCGGATCGCCACCGAGCTGGCGCAAGGGGCTCAGTCGGCGATCCGGTTCACTAAACACAGCCTCAACCACTGGTACCGGATGGCGGCGCCGGCCTTCGAAACATCTCTTGGCCTGGAGTTTTTGAGTTTCAGCGGGCCCGACGTGCGCGAGGGCCTAGCCGCCCACCGCGAGAAGCGGCCGGCCCATTTCACCGGCGATCACTCACGTTGACTCTGCGCGCAGGGTCGGTGTTACTCGCACAACCCCACCGCAGCCGCAGAATGAACGGTTTGCTCGACCGCGGCGCGCCTGCCTGCGGGTATCGGCAGGGAGGTCTACGGTCATCTGTCATGACAGCAGCCGAGCCGGCCCCGTTTCGCGAGGCCGTGGAGGCAATGAGCGGGGCCAGCGTCAGGGCTGAAATCGAGCTGGGCCCCATCCGGCCGCCGCAGCGTCTCGCGCCCTTCAGCTATGCCCTGGGTGCCGAAGTGAAGCGTCCCGAGCTCGATGTCGTCCCGGAGCGCTCCGACGGTGACGCCTTCGGCCGGCTGATCCTGCTCTACGACCCGGAGGGCGCTGACGCGTGGGACGGCACCATGCGCCTGGTCGCCTACATCCAGGCCGATCTGGACTCCAGCGAAGCCGTCGACCCGCTGTTGCCGGAGGTCGCGTGGAGCTGGCTGGTCGAGGCGCTGGATGCAAGCGCCGAACAGGTCACCGCACTGGGCGGCACCGTCACCGCCACCACCTCGGTCCGCTACGGCGACATTTCCGGGCCGCCGCGGGCCCACCAGTTGGAGCTGCGCGCGTCCTGGACCGCACTCACCACCGACATCGGTCCCCATGTCGAGGCGTTCTGCCACGTGCTCGAGCACGCCGCGGGGCTGCCGCCGGTCGGGGTGACAGATTTGGGCACCCGGTCGCGCGTTTGACATGGCCAGCGAGCCCACAGAACCACCCACCGAAACACCCGACGCCGCGGAACCTGACGTCACGCCGCTGCTGCATCCCGCCGACGGCGTGCCCGACTTATCAATCACCGCAGACGAAATCGCCGCCGCCGCAGCGCTGCTCGCCGACGGCCACGGCCCGTTCGCGGTGGATGCCGAGCGCGCGTCGGGGTTCCGCTACTCCAACCGCGCCTACCTGATCCAGGTCCGCCGGGCCGGCGCCGGGACCGTGCTCATCGACCCGGTCAGTCACGGCCGCGACCCGCTGACCGTGCTGCGGCCCGTCGCCGACGTCATGGCATCCGACGAATGGATCCTGCACGCAGCCGACCAGGATCTGCCGTGCCTAGCCGAGGTGGGCATCCGGCCAACGGCCCTGTATGACACCGAATTGGCGGGGCGACTGGCCGGTTTCGACCGGGTCAACTTGGCGGCGATGGCGCAACGCCTGCTGGGTGTCGGGCTGGCCAAAGGCCACGGCGCGGCGGACTGGTCGCGGCGACCACTGCCGGCCGCCTGGCTCAACTACGCGGCACTCGACGTCGAAGTGCTCATCGGTCTGCGCGAGGCGGTCGCTGACGTACTCGAAGAACAGGGCAAAACCGCTTGGGCAGCAGAGGAATTCGACTATCTTCGACGCAGCGCCGGTCAAAGCCCGACGACACGGCGGGACCGCTGGCGGCGTACGTCCGGCATTCACAAGGTGCGCGACCCGCGCGGCCTGGCCGCGGTTCGCGAATTGTGGACGGTGCGCGATGACATCGCGCAACGGCGCGATATCGCGCCGGGCCGCATCCTGCCCGATTCGGCGATCATCGCGGCCGCGGCCGCCGATCCGAAGACCCTCGACGACTTGGTCGCCTTACCGATCTTCGGCGGAAAGCGGCAACGCCGCAGCGCCTCCACCTGGCTGGCGGCGCTGCGGGCCGCGCGCGACAATCCCGGTCTCGCAGAGGAAGCCGAGTCGCCCAACGGGCCGCCCGCGCCGGCGCGCTGGGCCCGCCGACGGCCGGAGGCCGCCGCACGGCTGGACGCAGCCCGCGCCGCGCTGCGGGAGTTGTCGCAGCGGGTATCGGTGCCCAGCGAGAATTTGGTCACACCCGAACTGGTCCGGCGGCTGTGCTGGGACTGGGACGCCACCGCGGGCGAGGATGACGTCGCGGCGAGGATCGAGGAGTTCCTGGCCGCGGGTCAGGCCCGCAACTGGCAGCGTGAGTTGACGGTGCCCGCCTTGGCCGTGGCGTTGCAATCGACCGCACCCGCCGAAACTTAAGCCAGTGCGACGCCGCTCGGCGTGTCTTGGCAGAGGTTTAAATGTCGAGAAGCCAAGGAGAACGGACGTCAATCCAGCTGTTCGGTGATCGCGGTCCCGGAGTCGACCTCGCCCCGGCCCGCATCGTCGCGAGACAAAGCCGCGATCCAGCCGGTGATTCGGCGGGCCACGTGCTGGTCGGTCAGACCTGCCTCGGCGAGCACCTCACCGCGTGACGCGTGAGCGAAGAACTGTTGCGGCAGACCGATATCGCGGCACGGCACGTCGATCTCGGCGGCCCGCAGCGCGGCAGACACCGCCGAGCCGACACCACCGGCCACCCCGTTGTCTTCCAGTGTGACGACCACCTGGTGTGCGATCGCCAACTCCCCCAGCGCTTTCGGCACCGGCAGCACCCACCGCGGGTCGACCACCGTCACACCGATGCCCTGATCACGCAGCCGCTCGGCCACCGCCAGTGCCATCGATGCGAATGCTCCGACCGACACCAGCACCACGTCGGCACCAAGACCCACGGCCGGCACTGCCAGTATGTCCATTCCCGCATGTTGCTGTACCGCAGGAATGTCTTCGCCGACGTCGCCTTTCGGGAACCTGATCACCGTCGGACCGTCCTCGACGGCCAGCGCCTCGCCGAGTTCCTCGCGCAGGCGAGCGCCATCGCGTGGCGCGGCCATCCGGATGCCGGGCACGATGCCGAGCATCGACATGTCCCACACGCCGTTGTGGCTGGCGCCGTCGCTGCCGGTGACCCCGGCCCGGTCGAGCACGATCGTGACCGGCAGCCTGTGCAGCGCGACGTCCATCATGATCTGGTCGAACGCCCTGTTGAGGAATGTCGCGTAGATCGCGACGACGGGATGCAGGCCGCCCATCGCCATCCCGGCCGCGGACGTCATCGCATGCTGCTCGGCGATACCGACGTCGAACAGCCTGTCCGGGAATCGCGCTCCGAAAGCGCTCAAACCGGTCGGACCAGGCATCGCCGCGGTGATCGCGACGATGTCGCGACGCCAGCTCGCCTGCTCGATCAGCGACTCGGAGAAGGTCGCCGTCCAACTGGGGGCGGCAATCTTGGTGGCCAATCCGGTGGCCGGGTCGATGACCCCACAGGAATGCATCTGGTCAGCCTCGTCGTCCTCGGCCGGGCCGTAGCCGCGGCCTTTCTGGGTGACGACGTGCACCAGCACCGGGCCGTGAAATCCGCGGGCCCGCCGCAGCGCGGCCTCGACCGCATGTTCGTCGTGGCCGTCGACCGGACCCACGTATTTCAGCCCCAGGTCAGTAAACAGCAGCTGCGGCGAAAGTGCATCCTTCACACCGGCTTTGACGCTGTGAATGACGTGGTAGGCCAGATCGCCGAAGACCGGCATACCGCGCACCGCGCTGCGGCCGCGTTCCAGCAAAGACTCATAACCCGGTTGCAACCGCAGCATGGCCAGGTGGTTGGCCAGGCCGCCGAAGGTCGGCGCATAACTGCGCCCGTTGTCGTTGACGACGATCACCACCGGCCGCCGGGCCGCCGCGATGTTGTTCAACGCCTCCCAGCACATCCCGCCAGTGAGCGCCCCGTCACCCACTATCGCGACCACATGCCGGTTGCGATGTCCGGTCAGCTCGAAGGCCTTCGCCAGACCGTCGGCGTAGGACAGCGCAGCGCTCGCGTGGCTCGACTCGACCCAGTCGTGCTCGCTCTCCGAGCGCGAGGGATATCCGGACAGGCCGTCCTTTTTGCGCAATGTTTCGAAGTCCGCCGCGCGCCCGGTCAGCATCTTGTGCACGTACGCCTGGTGGCCGGTGTCGAAGATGATCGGGTCGTGGGGCGAGTCGAACACTCGGTGCAACGCGAGCGTCAGCTCGACCACGCCGAGGTTCGGACCGAGGTGGCCGCCCGTCGCCGCAACTTTGTGGATCAGGAAGTCGCGTATCTCGGCGGCCAGATCCCGCAGTTCCGCCTGCGAGAGGTGCTGCAGATCGGCGGGCCCACGGATCTGTTCAAGCATTGCGTCAGTGTACGCAGAGTCGCCAACTTGGTACGCGGACCAGCGTAGATACCGTCCGGGGCAGACACCCCGTCACATACAGAAACAACACAGACGGGCCTGCTAACCTAACCCGCGGCGTGCCGGGAAGTCTGGTCGGTGTTCTTTGGTGCGCCGTGGAGTCTTCCTGTAATTAGGGGCTATTCAGGAGTGCGGCATGACTTGCTCGGTCGGCGCCACCGCGCTTGGCGGACAGACGTCAGGGTTCGACAGCGTTATCCATGCGACGCGCCCGTTGACTTCGGTGCAGCTATCTTGAGGATCCTCACCCCGTCGATGCCGAACCCCATCCACTCCCGACGGCAGGACCGCCGATGAGCAGCGATCTGTTCCACTCCGTGTACGCGTCGACCGTGTTCGTGGTCTGTTACGTGCTGATCACCACGGAGCGATTCAACAAAACCAAGGTGGCACTGGCCGGCGCGGTATTGATGTTCTTCCTGCCGAAGTTGACCTCCGAAGACATCTTTTACTCGCGTGACACCGGGGTGAACTGGGACGTCCTGTTCCTGTTGCTCGGGATGATGATCATCGTCAGCGTGGTGCGTCAGACCGGTGCCTTCGAATACGTGGCGATCTGGTCAGCCAAGCGCGCCAAGGGATCTCCGCTGCGGATCTTGATCCTGCTCATCGTGGTCACGGCGCTTGGGACCGCCGTTCTGGACAACGTCACCACCGTGCTGTTGATCGCACCGGTCACCTTGCTTGTCTGCGACCGTCTCGCGATGAATCCGGCGCCGTTTCTGGTCGTCGAGGCCATTGCCGCCAACATCGCCGGCGCCGCGACGCTGGTCGGCGACCCGACCAGCATCATCATCGGCACCGGCGCCCATCTGAGCTTCATCGAGTTCAGCGCGAACATGGCGCCCGCGGTGCTGCTCGTTCTTGTCGCACTGATAGCGATCCTGCCGCGCCTGTACCCGGGCTTCTTCGTCACCGATCCAGAGCGGGCAGCCGACATCATGTTGCTGGACGAACGTGAAGCAATCCGCAACCCGAAGCTCTTGCTTCAGTGCGGAATCGTCCTGAGCGTGGTCTTCGTCGGATTCGTGTTGCACCAGCAGATCCGCATGGAGCCGTCGATGGTGGCGATGGCCGGGGCCGGCATCCTGATCGTGATCTCGGGTATCGAGCGCGAATTCTATCTGGGCAGCGTCGAGTGGGAAACGCTGCTGTTTTTCGCCGGGCTGTTCATCATGGTCGGGGCACTGGTGCGGACCGGTGTCATCAAGGAACTGGCGAAGGTCGCCAGCCACGTCGCCCAGGGCGATGCCTGGACCGCGACGCTGCTGATCCTGACGATTTCGTTCACGTTGGGCAGCGTGATCAACAACGTTCCGTACGCGGCCGCGATGACGCCGATCGTCGCACAATTCGCTGACACGATCCCTGGGCATGCCAGCTCCGGTGTGCTGTGGTGGGCCCTGCTGCTGGGCACTGTCCTCGGCGGCAACCTCACCCCGGTCGGCGCCAGCGCAAACATCGTCGCGGTCGGGATCGCGAACCGGTCCGGCCATCCGGTTTCGTTCTGGGACTTCACCAAACGTGGTGCGGCCGTCACTGCGATGTCGTTTGTTCTCTGTCTGGGATACCTGTGGCTGCGCTACTTCGCGTAGCGCACCGATTCGGTCGTAAGGAGCTGGCCTAGTGCGGGCGAGAGACCTCGATGAGCAGTTTCCGGTCGTGCAGATGCACTCAGATGCCATCGAGGCCGCCCGGATGATCGCGGAGCACGGCCTGCCCGGTCTCGTCGTGGCCGACGCGTCGCAAAAACCGCACGCGGTGCTGCTGGCTTCCGAGATGTTGCATTTCTTACTGCCGCGCTACGTTCAGGCCGACGTCACGCTGGCCGGCGTATTGGGGGACGCTCTGACCGATCACGCGCAGAACTTGGCCGGCAAGACGGTGAGCGACCTGTTGCCAAAAGGCTTGCACAAAGTTCCGTCCGTCGATGCGCGTGACGGCGTGATCAAGGTGGCCGCAGAGATGTCGCAACAGCGCTGCCAGTTGATGGCGGTGACCGAGAACGGCGTCTTGCGCGGCGTGATCACGGCGTCACGGTTGTTGGCCGCGGCGCTCAAATCCTGAGTGCCCCTTCGGCACCCCGCACCTGACCACGCTCTTAGCTGTCTCGAACGCAACCTGAGAATTCCCTTACGCCCATCCCGATGCCCGAATGCTGCTTGCGGAAGTATGGTGAGGATGTGCGGGCAAAGGATCTCGACGAGGAATTCCCAGTCGTAAAAATCGACTCAAACGCGCTAGACGCAGTTCGTCTGCTCGCTGAGCATCGACTCAACGGCCTGGTGGTGGTCACCGACACGTCGGAGGCGCCGTTCGCGGTGTTACCGGCATCTCAGGTGGTGCGCTTTATCGTGCCCGGCTACGTGCAGGACGATCCCGGGCTGGCGAGCGTCGTCACCGAGACGATGTCCGACCACGCGGCGGAGAAGCTGAGCGGCAAGACCATCCGCGACATGTTGCCCAAGCAGCGGCAGCACATCCCGGTGGCCGATGCCGACGACACCATCATCGAGGTGGCCGAGGTGATGGCGAGGCTGCGTAGTCCGCTGGTTGCGGTCGTCAAAGACGGCCGGCTGCATGGGGTGATC
>NZ_JBYCLA010000327.1:0-1972 GCF_057473665.1 Mycobacterium sp. TH-M25 | reverse complement strand
GCCTGCTCCTCGCGCGATGGCTCAGAAGTCGACGGGAGCGGGGAGGGGCTCGACATTGGCGGACTCGTCGGTCAGCACGGCACCGATGCCGAGCTTTTCCTTGATCTTCTTCTCGATCTCGTTGGCCACGTCGACGTTCTGCAGCAGGAAGTTGCGGGCGTTCTCCTTACCCTGCCCCAACTGCTCGCCTTCGTAGGTGAACCACGACCCGGACTTACGGATAAAGCCCTGATCCACACCCATGTCGATGAGCGAGCCTTCCTTGCTGATGCCCTTGCCATAGAGGATGTCGAACTCGGCCTGCTTGAACGGGGGGCTGCACTTGTTCTTGACCACCTTGCAGCGGGTGCGGTTGCCGACCGCGTCGGTTCCGTCCTTAAGCGTCTCGATGCGGCGCACGTCCAAGCGAACCGAAGCGTAGAACTTCAAAGCCTTTCCACCCGTTGTTGTTTCGGGCGAGTTGTGCACCATGACTCCGTCGGCAAAGTAGTTGTGCGATCCCTCGACCTCGATGTCGAAACGGCTCATGATGGGGTAATCCGTCTTCGGCTCGATCTCAGTAACACGGGCCGGCATCAGCTGCATCGTCGGTGCGACAAACTGCGGTTCCACATTGAACTGATCGCGGAAACGTGGCAACAGCTTGTATGCCATGGACGGGTGTACGTACGGCGCGATGAACTCTTGGAACCTTGCAGTGGCCTGCGTCGAGAAGACCATCACCGCCTTACCTGCCGCACCAGCCTTTCGCAGTCGTACGTCCAGGCCGTGGGTGTCGCGCAGATAGTCGCGCAGGCGAACCCGCGACCCGTCGCTCATTGCCTCAACACAGATCTCGATTCGCCCGCTACCACCTTGAGTGCGCTGCTGTAAGCCCTTCGACCGAAGGCTGAACGAACCGTCGTCCATGTACCAAATGGCTAGCGCCAATGGGGTTAGCGCCTTGAGATACGCCTCGGAGAGGAACTTCTTACCATCGCCCAAATACACTGCGCTCATTAGCTCATGAAGCTCGGAGAGCGGAGTGAAGTCTGCGAACACGGCTCCTTTTCCGTTACTGGTGCGGCAGTGTGGGATGTTCGCGAACAGGGAGACCTTCCAGTCGAGATATTCCGACTGTTTTGCCCCGTGTCCCATACGAAGTCGTGCGCTTTCTGAATCTTGCCGGACTGGACGAGATAGGCATCCGTCACCCATCAAGGATCCCAGTACAACTTCCCATTGCTGGTCACTGAGCAAGCTCGGTTTTGCCAACATCACCCGGTCACCAACGGCGATGTCTTCAGCTTCGCGCCAGCCGCCCGGAGTTCGAATGAGGTGATTTCGAGTCATGGCCATGCTGGCGTGACCGCGACCTGTCCCGCCTCCGGGCCGATCAACCTTGAAGTGCAGGAACTCTTCTGTCTTGCCATTGTTGAACCAGTTGGTCACTTTGCGCGGGACGATCTGACCGGATTCGAAGTCGTAGGACAAGACCTCGACATCCATCTTCTGGTTGACGATCTTTCCGAGCTTTTCAGTCGATCCATCAGCCAGCGTGACGTTGGTGTACCAGGACCCACACCCGAACATCACTCCGATTTTTTCGCGAAGCTGGTTGATAAAGATCGCCGTGGTACCCGAATTGCTCAGCGCACCGGTTATTTTCCGCAGCGCCTGACTCA
Organism: Mycobacterium sp. TH-M25; assembly: GCF_057473665.1. Classification (NCBI taxonomy): domain Bacteria; kingdom Bacillati; phylum Actinomycetota; class Actinomycetes; order Mycobacteriales; family Mycobacteriaceae; genus Mycobacterium; species Mycobacterium sp. TH-M25. Next base: position 308 of record NZ_JBYCLA010000327.1, on the reverse strand, counting down.
TCAGCCGGGCCTGTAGGCCGACGTGACTGTCACCCATCTCGCCTTCGATCTCCGCCCGCGGCACCAGCGCGGCCACCGAGTCGATGACCAGGATGTCCAGAGCACCCGAGCGGATCAGCATGTCCGCGATCTCTAGCGCCTGCTCACCGGTGTCGGGCTGAGACACCAGTAGCGAATCGGTGTCCACACCCAGCTTCTTGGCGTAGTCGGGATCCAGCGCATGCTCGGCGTCGATGAACGCCGCGATGCCGCCGGCGGCTTGGGCGTTGGCCACCGCGTGCAGGGCGACGGTGGTTTTACCCGAGGAC
>NZ_JBYCLA010000326.1:0-4949 GCF_057473665.1 Mycobacterium sp. TH-M25 | reverse complement strand
GATCCTTCTGGAACTTCAGCACCACCGACGCGAACGCCTCGTTCAGCTCGAACAGGTCGATGTCGTCAACCGTCAACCCGGCGCGGTCGAGCACCTTGCGGGTGGCGGGGGTGGGACCGGTCAGCATGATGACCGGGTCGGCGCCGCTGGTGGCGGTGGCCACCATGCGCGCCCGCGGGGTCAGGCCCTGCGACTTCCCGGCAGCCTCGCTACCGATCATCACCAGGGCCGCTCCATCGACAATCCCCGAGCTGTTGCCGCCGGTGTGGACGTGGTTGATCTTCTCCACCCAGTGGTATTTCTGCAACGCGACGTCGTCGAAGCCGCCCATCGCCGCCAGGCCCTCGAAAGCCGGCTTCAGCTTGCCCAGGCCCTCCTTGGTGGTGTCGGGCCGCATGTGCTCGTCGTGGTCGAGGATCAACAGGCCGTTCTGGTCGCGGACCGGTACCACGGACTTGGCGAAGTAGCCGCCCGACCATGCGGCCGCGGCCTTCTCCTGGCTGCGCAGCGCGTAGGCGTCGACGTCGTCACGGGAGAAACCCTCGATGGTGGCGATCAGGTCGGCACCGATGCCCTGCGGGACGAACATGACGTCGTAGTTGGTCGCCGGGTCCAGGCCCATGGCGCCGCCGTCGGATCCCATCGGAACCCGGCTCATCGACTCCACACCGCCGGCTAGGACCAGGTCGTCCCAGCCGGAGCGCACCTTCTGCGCGGCGGTGTTGACGGCCTCAAGCCCCGATGCACAGAACCGGTTGAGCTGCACCCCGCCGGCGGTGACGGGCAGGTCAGCGGCCAGCACCGCGGCGCGGGCAATGTCGCCACCCTGGTCACCCACCGGTGAAACGCAGCCCAAGATGACGTCGCTGACCAGGTTCTCGTCGAGGTCGGGGTTGCGTTTGCGCAGCTCCTCAATCAGCCCGACGACTAGGCTCACCGGCTTGACCTCGTGCAACGATCCGTTCTTCTGCTTACCGCGAGGGGTGCGGATGGCCTCGTAGATGAAGGCTTCTTCGGACATGTCGGCTTCCTGTTCGCAAAAAAAGGGGGTTTAGATCCGTCTTAAAGACTAGGTCCAGTACAGGCACACTAACAGGGGGTTCGGCCAACCTGTTGGTTGGGCAAGGCTTTGCTGGTCAGACGGCTGAACGTGAAGCTACGCGCACGTTCGGAGCCGAACGTGAAGCTGCGCGCACGTTCGCGGCGCAGCCCGCACACAATAAGCTCGGCCATCATGACGGTGTCGCGACTACGGCCCTACACGACCACGGTGTTCGCCGAAATGTCGGCTCTGGCTGCGCGCATCGGTGCAGTAAACCTCGGGCAAGGCTTTCCCGACGAGGACGGACCGCCGGCGATGCTGAAGGCCGCGCAAGACGCCATCACCGGCGGAGTCAACCAGTACCCACCGGGGATAGGCATCGCTGGGCTGCGGCAGGCCATCGCCGCGCAACGCCAGCGGCATTTTGACATCGAGTACGACCCCAACACCGAGGTGCTGGTGACGGTTGGGGCCACCGAGGCCATCGCGGCGGCGGTGATCGGCCTGATCGAACCCGGCTCAGAGGTAGTGCTACTCGAGCCGTTCTACGACTCATATTCGCCAGCGGTGGCGATGGCCGGCGCGAATCGGGTAGCCGTACCTCTGGTACCCGATGGCCGCGGCTTTGCGCTGGATGCCGACGCATTGCGACGGGCGCTGACACCTCGGACCCGCGCGTTGATCGTCAACTCACCGCACAACCCCACCGGCGCGGTGCTGAGCGCAACCGAGTTGGCCGAGATAGCGGAGATCGCCGTGGCGGCAGACCTGTTGGTGATTACCGATGAGGTATATGAGCACCTGGTGTTCGAGGACCGAAAGCACCTGCCGCTGGCCGGCTTTGACGGCATGGCCGAACGCACGATCACCATTTCCAGCGCGGCTAAGATGTTCAACTGCACCGGCTGGAAGATCGGGTGGGCCTGCGGCCCATCCGATCTCATCGCCGGGGTGCGGGCCGCAAAACAGTACCTGAGCTACGTCGGCGGCGCGCCGTTTCAGCCGGCGGTGGCCCTGGCGCTGGACACCGAGGACACCTGGGTGGCCGCGCTTCGGAGTTCTTTGCAGGCCAGACGCGATCGGCTGGCGTCGGGACTGACCGAGATCGGCTTCGAAGTGCACAACAGCTACGGCACGTACTTCCTTTGCGCCGACCCGCGTCCGCTGGGTTACGACGACAGCGCGGCATTCTGCGCAGCCTTGCCGGACAAGGTCGGCGTAGCCGCCATCCCGATGTCGGCATTCTGCGATCCGGCAGCCGAGCACGCTGCAAAACAAGCCGACGTGTGGAATCACCTGGTGCGCTTTACCTTCTGCAAACGCGACGACACCCTCGACGAGGCGATCAGGCGACTCTCCGCGCTCGGGAACGGATCCACTACGTAGACCCCTCCGCACGGTCCCGACTCATGACGAAGTCCCGCAAGCCTTCCGTTGCGGCTTTGAGGACTTTCTCGCGACCTCGATTAAGCAGAAACTCCGGCAGCGGCGCCGACGGCTCTATGGTGATAGCGAAACGCACCCGCGTCTTGTCCTCCCCCTCCGGTCGCAGGGTGTACTCGACGTGCTGGCCGTGCTGATGAGAAGTCTTGTGGGCGTCCCACACCAGCCAGTCAGGTCCCCAGTGGAATTCGAGCAGTTCCCGATCGGCGATCCCGATCACTTTGACCGCGACCTTGACATGGTGCGGCCGCCCGTCGGGATAGGTGTCGATGACTTCAGCCTTCTTGTGCACCGACGACCACAACGGCACCGAGCGGACATCAGCTAGCGCATCCAGAATCACTTCCAGGGAGGCATCAATGATGATTTCTCGCGCTGCTTGTACGGCCATCGGTACAAAGTTAGCAATCCGATTTCGTTTATCCGATAGTCGCCGGGAAATTCAGGGGCCGCGAGCAGTCAACGATCGGCTTCCCGCAGCAAAAAAATCAGCCATCGCGTTCCTGGACCGGCCGGTTCCTTAAAACCCACTTGCGTAGCCCGTCGGTCACGGCATCTAGCACGATTGGCGTGTTCCCGTGACTGAGACCGGGAGGTTTTAGAGTCCTATGGCCTGATGTCGGGCTGGAAGGACGATGAAACACGTGGCTGGTCGGAAGCGGAATTCCGCGGAGGACATTGTGCGCAAGTTGCGCCGCGCGGATGAGCTGGCTGTCGAGGGCAAGACCGGCGAGGAGATCACCGCCGAACTGCAGGTGTCGCCGGCGACGTTGTACAACTGGCGGCGCACCCGAGCTGGAGAAGGACGCGTTGCGGGAGGTCGCGAAGGGACAATTCTGAGCCCAGCTGCCAAGCGACGCGCCGTGGACATGCTCACGGACACGTTGAGCATGTCGGAGCGGTTGGCGTGCAAGGCCGTTGGGCTGGCCCGCTCCACCTACCGCTGCCTGCCGACGGCGCAGACACCGAATGATCCCGACGCCGAGATGCGGACCTGGCCGCGCTCCTACACCACCAAGCACCCCTGCCACGGGTTCCGCCGTATCTGGGCGGCGTTGCGCTACGACGAGCACCGTGAGGTCCATAAGAAGATCCACCGGCTGTGACGCAAGGAAGGCCAGCAGATCAAGGTGGTCTCCCCGCGCAAGCGGGCCGGGATCTCCTCGGTCCCGCCGGTGGAGGCCGATGCCCCGAACGTGGTGTGGGCAATCGACTTCCAGTTCGACTCCACCGTCGACGGCAGGGCCATCAAAATCGCCTCGATGATCGACGAGCACACCCGGGTCTCACTGCTGAACCTCGTGGAACGTTCAATCACCGGCGAACGCCTGGTCGACGAGCTCAAGAAGGTCTTCGCCGACAACGGCGGCCCACCGAAAGTGCTACGTCTGGGACAACGGCCCGGAGATAGTTTCCCAAGCGCTGCAACGGTTCTGCGAGAACAAGACCGGGATGGTGTACATCCCGCCAGGCTGCCCGTGGGACAACGGCTACATCGAATCCTTCAACAACCTACTCAGGAAGGAGTGCCTCAACCGCAACCACTGGAACACCCTGTTCGAGGCCCGCGTGGTCATCGGCGACTTCAAGCAGGAACACAACCACCGACACCACCACTCGGCACTGGGCTACCGCACGCCGGCCGAGTACGCTGCGGCGTGCAGGTGCACCCACACCCCGGTGGACTGCAGCATCAACTGAGAACGGATCAAACCAACCCGACTCTAGATCGGATAGACTCAGCAATGGGGACTCACCAGAAGAGGTGATCGGCAACGGCTCAGCACAGCCACCCCGGTCTCATCATGCGTCGATCCCAGGTGCTCGATCTTGCGTGACCCGCGCCGCGAAGACCACACGACCTGTACCGCCGTGGCCCCGAGGACGTCTTCACCGTGCGCACATACGCCACCCAGGCACCCTACGGGCCACCGGCTAGTGCACAAATCCGCACCAGGAAACAACGAATACCCAGCTCACAGCCCTACAGAATCGCCGGGCCGTCGCCAGTGATAAAAGGTTGATGGATGTGTTGCGGCGCCATCTGGCCCGGATGGTCCGCCGCCCAACTACATCCTTACCCGGCCAGCGTTTTCGCCACCTGACACCTGACGCCACTGCACCGCCGGAAACGATCCCGTTCCTGGTGGCGAACTGCCCCATGCTTGCATGGGCGTAGCACCTTGTCCCCGTCGAAGGGCGGGCGGTACAGCACCAGCGTCTGGCAGCGCGCCGGCCCGTCCGAGCATGTCGGCGCCCACTCCCCGCACGGGCAATCGACGATATGCGCCAGCTCGCCCGCCAACTCGCCGACGACAACCTCGGCAGCGGGGATGAGCTGTGCCACGATCCAACACCGCTAGCCGTTGCGAAAACACTCATCCGGCAACCGTATTCGACATCACGTCGCCCGTCGCTCGCCAGGGGTGCCTATCTCTTGCGCGGGCCGTCGCCGCCCCGCACT
>NZ_JBYCLA010000325.1:0-4772 GCF_057473665.1 Mycobacterium sp. TH-M25 | reverse complement strand
ATGGCTACCGCCGGTTTCTCGGCAGCAGGTCCCAGACGTGTTCGGTGCCGTTCACCGTTACCACGCTGGCCTGCCCGGACCGGGAGAACAGTAACCGCGTCACCGACACGTAGTCGATCGGGAACGACAAGATCCGCCGGGTGCCCAGGATCTCGTGCAACACCACGTTGATCACCCCGCCGTGGCTGAACACCACGACGGTGTCCTCGTGCGCGACGGTCGCAGCGACATTGTCGATGGCGGCCCGCACCCGAGCCCGGAATGCGTCCTCGTCGACGGTGCTCGGTAGCTGCCCGTCGGCCATCCGGGCCCACTCCTGGGGGTTTTCGGCCCGGATTTCTTCGATCGGGATGTAGACCGGCAGGTCGCGGTCGTACTCGGCGAAGCGGTCGTCGATCTCGATGTCCAGTCCGCGTGCCGCCGCAACCGGCTCCGCGGTCTGCACAGCACGGCGCTGCGGACTGCTGATCACCCGGCCAATCGGGAATCGGGCCAGCGCCTCGGGCAGCCGCGCCACCTGCGCGCGTCCCTCGTCGGAGAGGTCCGGGTCGGCACGCCCCTGGTTCGCGGGCCCGGGTTGGCTGCGCAGCGGCAACGCGTGCCGGACCAGAAGCAACTGCATCGCCACAGCTTTTCACGGGCCGACGGCCCCGTACCACGGCTGCGGAGAATACTATTCTCTGCAGCGGAGATCGGGGTGTGCAGATGCTGGACGACGAAATTCTCGGACGTTGGCTCGACGACAACGACGCTCCGGGTGATGGCGAGAAGCCGCGCCTGGAGCAATTGTCCGGCGGCTCGCAAAATACGCTGTATCTGATCCACCGCGGCGAGGAGCGCATGGTGCTCCGGATGCCCGGCGAGCGCGCCGACGCCGCCCGCATCGACGGGTTGCTCCGCGAGATCCGACTGGTCCGAGCGCTGGGCGGGACCGATGTCCCGCACGCCGAGTTGATCGCCGACGACGACGGCCACCTGTTCGGCAGGCCGTTCTACGTGATGCGGGCAATCGACGGCTGGAGCCCGATGGACGGCGGCTGGGCGGCGCCGTTCGACAACGACCTGACCGCCCGGCACGACCTGGCCTTCCAACTAGTCGAGGGCGCCGCCAAGCTGGGGCGCGTCGATTGGCAGGCGCAGGGACTGGCGGGCTTCGGCCGACCGGAGGGATTCCACGAGCGGCAGGTCGATCGGTGGCTGGCCTTCCTGGCCAGCTACCGGGTGCGCGAGCTGCCCGGCCTCGACGAGGCCGCGAATTGGTTGCGCGCCAACCGGCCCGCCCACTACACCCCGGGCATCATGCACGGCGACTACCAGTTCGCCAACGTGATGTTCGCCCATGGCGGCCCGGCCCGGCTGGCCGCGATCGTGGACTGGGAGATGACCACGATCGGCGATCCGCTGCTGGATCTGGCCTGGTGCCTGTTGGGCTACGACGGCGAAAACCCCAAGAAAGACGGTTTTTATCTCGACATGACGGGGATGCCGACGCGTAGCGAGTTGCTCGCGCATTACGAGGCGGTCAGCGGTCTGGGGTGCGAGAACATCGACTACTACCTGGTGCTGGCCAACTGGAAGCTCGGCATCGTGCTGGAAAAGACCTACGCTGCTGGGGTGCGCAGCGGCAAGGTCGAGCGTGCGATCCAGGACGCGTTCGGGGCGATGGTCCCGCAACTGATCGCCACCGCGGCCGGGTTGGCCGGATCACTGAGATGAGCTACGCCGAGCGGCTTTTCGACCTGACCGGCCATGTCGCGCTGATCACCGGCGGCAGTCGCGGGCTGGGCCGGGAAATGGCGTTCGGGATGGCGCGCTGCGGCGCCGACGTGGTGATCGCCAGCCGCAAGATGGAGAACTGTATCGCCGTCGCTGAGCAGATCGAGAGCGAGACCGGTCGCGCGGCTATGCCGTATCAGGTGCACGCCGGTCGCTGGGATCAACTCGACGGCCTCGTCGACGCGGTCTACCAAAGGTTCGGCAAGGTCGACACGTTGATCAACAACGCGGGCATGTCGCCGGTCTACGACACGTTGACCGGCGTCACCGAGAAGCTGTTCGACGCGGTGCTGAACCTGAACCTCAAGGGCCCATTTCGATTGTCCGCGTTGGTCGGTGAGCGGATGGTCGCCGCGGGCCGCGGCTCTATCATCAACGTGAGCACGTCCGGCTCGCTACGCCCGACACCCGACATCATCCCGTATGCGTCGTCAAAGGCCGGTCTCAACGCGATGACCGAGGGCTTGGCCCGCGCGCTCGGCCCGGCGGTCCGCGTCAACACGTTGATGGCCGGACCGTTTCTCACCGACGTCAGCAAGTCCTGGAACATCGAGGCAGCCCAGCGCAATCCGTTCGCCGGCCTGTCGTTGCAGCGAGCCGGGGAGCCTGCTGAAATCGTGGGCGCCGCTTTGTTTTTGGCATCTGACGCATCCAGCTTCACCACCGGCTCGATCCTGCGGGCCGACGGCGGCATCCCCTGATAGGAGACTCGGACATGGCATGGGACTTTTCCACCGAACCAGAATTCCAGCAGAAGCTCGACTGGATCCGCGAATTCGTCCGCGACGAAGTCGAACCACTGGAGGTGCTGTTCCCCGGTTGTGAGTTCCAGCCGCCGAACGAGCAGCGGCGCGCCGTCGTCGACCCGCTCAAACAACAGGTCCGCGAGCACAGCCTGTGGGCACCGCACCTCGGGCCCGAACTCGGCGGCCAGGGCTTCGGCGCGGTCAAGCTGACGCTGATCAACGAGATTCTGGGCCGCAGCCCGTGGGCGCCCATCGTGTTCGGCACGCAGGCGCCCGACACCGGCAACGCCGAGATCATCGCCCGCTTCGGCACCCCGGAGCAGAAAGACCGCTACCTGTCCGGCCTGCTGTCCGGAGAGATCTTCTCCTGCTTCTCGATGACCGAGCCGCAGGGCGGCGCCGATCCCCGGGTCTTCACGACCCGCGCTGTCCGCGACGGTGATGGCTGGGTGATCACCGGCCGAAAGTACTTCTCGTCCAACGCGTCCGTCGCGTCGTTCTTCATCGTCGTCGCGATCACCAACCCCGATGTCGCCGTGCACCACGGTGCCTCGACATTCCTGATCCCAGCCGACACCCCGGGCCTGACCGTGGAGGCCAACCATCATCTGGTCGGCGCCGACCCGCACGAACCCGGTCATTCGCTGGTGCATTACGACGACGTCCGGGTGCCGTCAACGGCATTGCTCGGCGAGCCTGGTCAGGGCTTCCTGATCTTGCAGACCCGGCTGGCCGGCGGCCGGCTACACCACGCGATGCGTGCAATCGGCATGGCCCAGCGCACCGTCGAGATGATGGCGCGGCGCGCGAAAAGCCGTTTCACCCAAGGTACTTTGCTGGCCGACAAGCAGTTGGTGCAGGAATTCGTCGCCGACTCCTACACCGAGCTGACACCGTTCCGGCTGACCGTGTTGCATGCCGCCTGGCTGATCGACAGCGGCGACGAGCACGGCGCCCGTGCCGAAATCGCCACCTGTAAGATACTGGCCGCACAAGTCCTGAAATCCATTGCGCTGCGAGCGATTCAGGTGCACGGCGCACTGGGCCTGACCGACCAGCTGCCGCTGGTCAATGTCCTGATCGGCGGCATCGCGCTCGGCCTCGCGGACGGGCCCACCGAGGCGCACAAGGTCAACCTGGCCCGGATGCTGCTCAAGAACGTCGAGGCCGAGAGCTCGGAGTGGCCCAGCGAGATGCTCGACGTTCGCCGCGAGGCGGTCCGCGCCAAATATGGAGCCCTCGTCGACCATGTGGTGGGGTTCAGCTGATGCGCGCCGCGATGTGCCGCGCCTACGGCCCGCCGGAAGGTCTCGTCGTCGAGCAGGTCCCCGAATTGATTCCGGGGCCCGGCCAAGTGGTGGTGCGGGTGCACGCGGCGGCGGTCAACTTCCCCGATGTGCTCCTGATCGACGGTAAATACCAGGTCAAGATTCCGCCGCCGTTCATTCCGGGTAGCGAGCTGGCCGGTGAGGTGATCGCCGTCGGCACGGGCGCATCGGCTCGGCCCGGCCAACGGGTCTCGGCCACAACGTTTGTCGGTGCGTTTGCCGAGCAGGCGCTGTTGCCCGCGGAGTCGGTGACCGCGATACCCGACACAGCCGACTACGCATCCGCGGCGGCCTTCGGAGTCACCTACCGCACCGCCTACCACGCCCTGCGGTCGATCGCCGAAGTCGGGCAGGGCGACTGGGTGGTGATCCTCGGCGCCGCCGGAGGCGTGGGATTGGCCGCGGTCGATCTCGCGGTGGCGATGAAGGCACGGGTGCTGGCCGCCGCGTCGAGCCCGGAGAAGCTCGAGCTGTGCCGCCAGCGTGGCGCCGAGGCGACGGTCGACTACGACCGCGAAGATCTGAAAACCCGCATCCGCGAGCTCACCGACGACGACACCCACGCGGTGCTCGACCCCGTGGGCGGGCGCTACGCCGAGCCGGCCCTGCGCGCCCTGGCACGCGGCGGCACGTTCGTCACCCTGGGCTACGCTGCCGGCACGATCCCCGCCATCCCGCTGAATTTGGTCTTGCTCAAGGGAATCACCCTTCGCGGCATGGAGATTCGCACGTTCGCCAGCGATCACCCGGACGACTGCGCCCGTGACATGCGGGAGTTGACGCAGATGTTCGCCGACGGCACGATCCGGCCTTACATCGGCGCCCGGTTTCCGTTGGGCGACACCGCGGCGGCACTACGGCTGGTGGCCGATCGCAAGGCGATCGGCAAGGTAGTCATCGACGTCACGGCGTGACGATGTTG
>NZ_JBYCLA010000324.1:0-6416 GCF_057473665.1 Mycobacterium sp. TH-M25 | reverse complement strand
CCGCCGGTGTTCGCGCCCGAGGGGTAGCCGCCGTACTGCGTGCCGTAACCGGACTGCTGGTAGGGGCTCTGCTGCTGACCGTAGTAGCCGCCGTACTGGCCGTAGTACTGGTCGTACTTGGGGCGGGGTGCCGGCGCCGTGATGACGCCCGCATCCAGCAGCAGAGCGCTGATGGCCAGCGCCGCCTGCACGACAGCGGTCGTCACCGCGATCCACAATCCGGTGCCGCGGCCCGTGGCGTCGACAGTGTCTTGTATCAGCAGTAACGCGCCCAGGAGCGATACCGCGGTCACCACCGCGAGGAAGTTCTTGGCCTTGGGAAGCAGGTTCACTGCCGCCAGCAGGCCGGCCAGCAGCACCAAGTCCAGCGACAGGGTGCTGCCCTTCTCGACCAGCTCGTCGCCGTTGGGCAAGACGCGGGAGACCATCGGGAAGTAGCTCGCCAGATAGGTCAACACACCGAGAACCGCGACCGCGATGATCAAATAGTGCTTGAGGTTGGTCTCGGTGTCCTCGGACCTCGCGAACGAGGTCGAACCCGGACCCCGGTACGAGCCGGGCGACTGCGCGGGGGGATATCCGGGGTTGCCTGGCGGGTAAGTCATGGTTTCTCCTGTGCTTTCCGATAAGTGTGCGGCGCCACTGTCGTGCGACGCTGGTTACTCCCGCGCGGCGCCTCCCGCGAGGCTACCGGTAAACGCCGGGTCAACACCGTAGGCCGCGGCCGGCGGGAGCTTTGCGACGCGAACCGATCAACAACGCTAGCCCATCTCGGACACGGAGTCGTTGCACATCTCGACAGCCGGCCCCACCTGATGGTTGCCCGCAAGATTGGAACACGTTCTAATTCATCCATGGACTACGGACTCGTGCTGTTCACCAGTGATCGCGGAATCTCCCCGGCAGCGGCCGCCACTCTTGCCGATAACCACGGGTTCACCACGTTCTATGTACCCGAACACACCCACATTCCGGTCAAGCGCCAGGCCGCCCACCCAACCACCGGCGACGAGACGTTGCCCGACGACCGCTACATGCGCACGCTGGATCCCTGGGTGAGCCTCGGCGCGGCATGCGCCGTCACGTCGCGGGTACGGCTGTCCACCGCGGTGGCTTTGCCGGTCGAACATGACCCGATCACGCTGGCCAAATCCATCGCGACGCTCGACCACCTCTCGGGTGGCCGGGTCAGCCTGGGGGTCGGGTTCGGCTGGAACACCGATGAACTGGCCGACCACGGTGTGCCGCCCGGCCGTCGCCGAACCATGCTGCGCGAATACATCGAAGCGATGCGGGCGCTGTGGACCAAAGAAGAGGCCTCCTACGACGGTGAATTCGTCAGCTTCGGACCGAGTTGGGCATGGCCAAAGCCGGTGCAGTCGCACATCCCGGTGCTGGTCGGCGCGGCCGGCACGGAGAAGAACTTCACCTGGATTGCCCGCAGCGCCGATGGCTGGATCACGACGCCACGTGACTTCGACATCGACACGCCGGTGCGGGTGTTGCAGGACACCTGGGCCGCGGCCGGTCGCGACGGCGCGCCGCAGATCGTTGCGCTGGACTTCAAGCCGGTGCCGGAGAAGTTGGCGCACTGGGCCGAAATCGGGGTCACCGAGGTGTTGTTCGGGCTGCCCGACAAGTCCGAAGATGAGGTGGCCGCGTATGTCGAGAGGTTGGCGGGCAAGCTTGCCGCGGCGGTTTAATCCGACAGGAGGCGCATGACCGAGCAGGGCCGGCACTTCCCCTTCCGATACGAGACCCGGCTTGCTCCGCTGTGGGTGGCCTTCCGGGCATGGCCGAGCAAGCAGGGTGTCACCGTCACCGATGACGGCCTGCTGATCGCCCGTTACGGCCCGTTCCGGGTCGACGCGCCGTTGTCCCAAATCCAGGACGCGCATATCACCGGGCCCTACCGCTGGTGGACCGCGGTGGGCGCCCGGCTTTCGCTGGCCGACGACGGCCTGACCTTCGGCACCAACGCAACGCAGGGCGTGTGCATCCACTTCGAGCCGCGGATCCACCGCGTGATCGGTCTGCGCGACCACTCGGCGCTCAACGTGACTGTCGAGGACTGCGAAGGCCTGGTGGCCGCACTGGAATTGCCGCACTGAGGAGCTAAGCGAGCCAAGCCTGGTTGATACCCTCGTCGCTCGACTTCACCGTGATCCCGGCACCCAACGGGTCACCCTCGGTCATCAACGCCACCAGTGCCTCGTCCTCGGTGAGCGCCATGAACCGCGAGCCGTCTGCGCCCAACCTGCCGATGAGGACACCGGTCGTCGCCGGCCAGTCGTAGCGCACGGAGTACGTCTCAATGGTGGCTGCACCGTTGGCGTTTCGAGTGACCGGTACCTTCGGCAGGGCAGCGATGTCTTGCTGCAACTCCGTGCTCCGGTCAGCCGCCCAGTCGCCAGGGGTTGTCGAGTACACCCCCACCGAATACTTGCTCATCACACCGCCGTTGGCGCCGACGAGCCCGAACGCGCCGGGGTTGTCGCGCATGGCGGTCACCGTCTCGGCGATACCGTGCAGCGAATAGCTGTTGCCGGGGCCGCCGAAGTACGGCAGGCCGCCAGTCAGCGTCAGGCCGCGTGGGTCGTCGGCGGCGAGGGCGAACGCGTCGCACACCGCGAACACCGGAAACGGGAAGCAGCTGTAGAGGTCGAACGTCGTCACGTCGTCGATGCCGATGCCCGCGCCGCGGAGCGCTTCTGCCACAGCCTGTTTGGCGGAGTAGCTGATACTGACGTCGACGCGGTGCAACAAATCCTGCTCGGTCTGATCGGCATGCCCGCGCAGATAAACCCACTTGTCCTCGGGCACACCAAGCCGGCGGGCCGCCGACACCGACATCACCAGCGCGGCGGCTCCTTGATTGACGGTGTCGCGCGCCACCAGCAACCGCGGATACGGGTCGCAGATCATCCGGTTCTCGTCGGTGACGGTTTCGATCTCCTCCACCGACCGTTCCACCGGTGAGGACGAGAACGGGTTCTTGGCAGCGACTTTAGAGAACGGCGCGAAGAGCTTGGCCATCGCACGCCGGTAGTCGGCGACGCTGAGCCCGAGCCGTCCTCGGCGCGCGTTGTCGAGCAGCCCGTACTGCACGGGCGCTCCGGTCAGCCCGTGCTTGGCGGTGTACTCGCTCATGTACTGCTCGAAACCGTAGCCGCGGTCCTCGAGCTGGCCACCGACGTGTTCGGTGAAATCGGGCTTGTCGTCGCGCGCGGCGAAGTACTTCGCCGTCGACCCGGGCTCGGAACCGAGGATCAACGCGACCTCGACGTCGCCTGCGGCGATCGCCCCGGCGAACTCCGTCATCAACTTCTGTGGACCGTTGCCACCGATCGGCTCGAGCACCGCACGCGCCGGATCGGCGCCCACCCGATTGGCCACCGAACGGACGTAATTGTCCGAACAGCCGAACGGCGGCCGGTTGAACGGCGTGCAGATCTCGAACTGGCGCAGGCCGGCGAACACCTCGATGGCCAACGCCACCGCGGTCACGTCGGCGCCGGTGTCGGCGAGCGCGGCCCGCACGGCCTCGGTCGCCAGTTCGACCGAGGACATGCCGCAATAGCCGGGGTCGTCGATGCGCTCGGTGAACTGGCCCACTCCGACGACGACGAGCGTACGGGGGTCTATAGCGCCGCTCATTACCGGCCTCCTGACGTGTTAGTTCGTCAGGCTAACCGAAAACTGGAACGTGTTCCAATTCGACCGCGCACGGCGTCGCGTTACAGGCTCTCCAGGATGTGCCGGGCTAGCGCGGCCGTCTCCGACGGTGTCTTGCCGACCTTGACACCGGCGGCCTCGAGGGCCTCCTTCTTGGCCGCTGCGGTGCCCGACGAGCCGGACACGATCGCACCGGCGTGGCCCATCGTCTTGCCTTCGGGTGCGGTGAATCCCGCGACATAACCGACGACCGGCTTGGACACGTTGGCCTTGATGTAGTCGGCGGCCCGCTCCTCGGCGTCACCACCGATCTCGCCGATCATCACGATGATCTTGGTGTCGGGGTCTTTTTCGAACGCCTCGATCGCGTCGATGTGGGTGGTGCCGATCACCGGGTCACCGCCGATGCCGATCGAGGTGGAGAACCCGAAATCGCGCAGCTCGTACATCATCTGGTAGGTCAGCGTGCCGGACTTGGACACCAGGCCGACGGGCCCGGGCCCGGAGATGTTGGCCGGGGTGATACCGACCAGCGCCTGCCCGGGTGTGATGATGCCGGGGCAGTTGGGGCCGATGATCCTTGTCTTGTTTCCCTTGGACTGGTTGTAGGCCCACGCATAGGCGCTGTCCTGTACCGGGATTCCCTCGGTGATCACGACCAGCAGCGGGATCTCGGCGTCGATGGCCTCGATAATCGCGTCCTTGGCGAAGACCGGCGGCACGAAGATGATCGAGACGTCCGCGCCGGTCTTCTCGATCGCCTCTTTGACATGGGCGAATACCGGCAGTTCCACCGGCTCGTCGTTGACGTCCTTGTGCGCGACGGTAGTGCCGGCCTTGCGCGCGTTGACGCCGCCGACGATCTGGGTGCCGGCCTTGAGCATCCGGGCGGTGTGCTTGGTGGCCTCGGATCCGGTGATGCCCTGGACGACGACCTTGTTTTTGGCGGTCAGGAATATGGACATTGAGTCATGTTTCCTTTCAGTCTCAGGCGCTAGCCAGCTGGGCGGCCTTGTCGGCGGCCTCGTCCATCGTGGGCACCAGCGTCACCAGTGGGTGGTTGGCCTCGGTGAGAATCCGCCGCCCTTCGTCGACGTTGTTGCCGTCAAGACGCACGACGAGCGGCTTGTTGGCGTCGCCGCCCAGCATCTCCAGGGCCTTGACGATCCCGGTGGCAACGGCGTCACAGGAAGTGATGCCTCCGAAGACATTCACGAACACGCTCTTGACCTGATGGTCGCCCAGTACGACGTCCAGCCCCGCGGCCATCACCTCGGCCGATGCGCCACCACCGATGTCGAGGAAGTTGGCCGGCTTGACGCCGCCGTGCTTCTCGCCGGCGTAGGCGACGACATCCAGCGTTGACATGACCAGGCCCGCACCGTTGCCGATGATGCCCACCTGGCCGTCGAGCTTGACGTAGTTGAGGTCATGCTCTTTCGCCTTGAGCTCCAGCGGGTCGGTGGCGTCGCGGTCCTCGAACTCCACATGGCCGGGCTGACGGAAATCGGCGTTGCCGTCCAGCGTGACCTTGCCGTCCAGGGCCAGGATCTGATTGTCGGGCGTTCGGACCAGCGGGTTGACCTCGACCAGCGTGGCGTCCTCGCCGACGAAAACGTCCCACAGCTTGGCGATGGTCACCGCCGCCGCGTCGAGCACCTCAGCGGGCAGGTGGCCCTGCTCGGCGATCGAGCGGGCGAACGCGACGTCGACGCCCTTCACGGCGTCGACCGGGACCTTGGCCAGCCGCTCGGGCTTGGTGGCCGCGACCTCTTCGATCTCCACGCCGCCCTCGACCGAGCACATGGCCAGGTAGGTGCGGTTGGCCCGGTCCAGCAGGAAGGAGATGTAGTACTCCTCGGCGATGTCACTGGCCTGCGCGACCAGCAGCTTCTTCACGACGTGGCCCTTGATGTCCAGGCCGAGAATGTTCTTCGCGTGGTTGAAAGCGTCGTCCGGGGTCGCGGCGTACTTCACACCACCGGCTTTGCCTCGTCCACCGGCTTTGACCTGGGCCTTGACCATCACGGGATGCCCGATTTCCGCGGCGATGGCCTTGGCCCCGTCGGCGGTGTCGGTCACCCGGCCGGGCGTGGTGGGGACGTTGTGCTTGGCGAACAGCTCTTTTGCCTGGTACTCGAAAAGATCCATGGGCTCACTTCTGTGTGTCGGCCTAGTTTTTCCGTTTCCACGCGAGCCCAGAGTTTTCCGTTGCCCGCTTGCGGGAACTGTATCGAGACGGCCCGAAGGTTCCATCGTCGGCATCGGCTGATGTGGCAGATCTCACCGGGATCTTGTGAGTGATACAAATCACATTCCGAACCCTATTTTGGGCTTCGCTTGCCACGATTCGCGGTCGCCGGTTAACGTCTCAGGGTCCAGATAACGTTACGGTTACGCCTCGAAGGACAAATCACGTTGGCCCAGCAACACTCGACTCTGTCTCCTGCGCGAGGAGAACTCTCGGGGCCGCGCGAGCGCAGGTCGACGCTCCACCCCAACGAAGTCACGGACATCATCCCGTTCAACGAATTCGGGAAACTCACCGATTCGGAATTCAGCGACAACTCAGCTTTCGAGAAGGAAGCGCAGGTTCTCAGCGCACCCGAGCTCGATGACCTCGACGACACCGACAACCTTCGCGTTCTGGACCTGATCGGTCCCAGCGCCTCCGAGCTTCGCCTGGGCCCGCTCGAGCGGGGCCGATTGCGCGTCCGCAGCGGGTCGGAATCGACGGTCAC
>NZ_JBYCLA010000323.1:0-2116 GCF_057473665.1 Mycobacterium sp. TH-M25 | reverse complement strand
ACACCGAGGCGTATCGCGGCGGCTGCGATCCATCGGTCGCCGTCATGAAGCTTGTCGGCGAGCGCATGGCCGATCTGTGCGCAGTCCGCACGCAAGGCGGCGCACGTCATGATCATCTCATCGTCAGGCTGGACGGCGGTCAGTTCCGCGATGCGGCGTTCGAGGCGGCGGCGCCGCAACTGGCCCCACCCGGCGCGTAGGACTCCGTATCGGAGTTCCATCACGGTTTGGAACGCGAGCAGCACGGGCTTTGGGCCGATCAGCGTGCGGTAATGCTCAGCGAGCCGATTGGGACGGTCATCAAATAGCCAGCTGATGACCATCGTGTCCACGACCACGCCCGATGGCTGGGCGTTGGTCATGCGCCCGCAAGTGCAGCTTGGAAAGCCGCCCACTCCTCCTCGGGCACATCCTCGATGACGAGGCGGTCACGCGGAGGTAGTGGCCGAGCACGCCGGATCGCCTCGTCGGGCGCGTAGGTGCGCACGACTGGCTCTTCAGGTTGCTCGACACTGGACACGGTGCCGAGTTTACCGCCGCACGCTGACGCCCGGTGCATGCGATCTGCGATCCGCTGGCGTGTTCACCGCCGGCGAGCGACCCCAAGATGGGGGTAGATTGCCGACTTGCGATCAACCTCGAGACGGTGTGTCGTACCAGTGAATTCGCTGGTCACGTTGGGTGAATTGCGGCAGAGAAGTCTGACGGTTCCGACGCATCGCTAATCCACCCGCTGGTCAAACGCTCGGCCGCGCACTTGTTGGCGGAATGATGAATGCGGTCATGGCGGGCGGTGCGGCCGCGTCCTAATCGGTGGCGGAGGGGTGCCCGGGGCCAGCGTGTCGTAGCCACAATGTGCGCCTCTCGTCGTCGACGAGGTACCACAGCCGGCCGCCGCTGGTGACCTCGTATTGCCACTGCTCCATCGCGACGCCGCGGTGCACACCAGAGGCGAGGCGACCTTTGAGCCGGTGGTGTCGGCCGGTCGCCATCGGATTGTCTGGCCGGGAGCGCAGTTCTTGCCACGCCACCGCGGTATTGGCTGGGGCCTGCTGACATAGTGCCGCCCAACCCCTTACCGCTTCGGTGGTGGCGAATCGCAGATCCCACTCGACGGCTGTACCGGCCGTGGCGCGACGCGATCGCCGCGTTTGGGCGCCAATCCGCTATCCGAGGCTGGGCTGGGGCACCGGACCGAAGTCGCCGTCGCTGGGCTCGATCAGCGCCGCGGTCAGCTCGGGATCAGCCAGCACTTCCGCGGTGTGTCGCCAGCCGTCGATTACCTGCACTACCGGTGTTGGGTTGTCGATCGCGTCAGCCGCCCGCATCGTCGCCACCAGCTCTGCCACGAACTCGCGCGCCTCGTCGCGAGACAGAAACGCCACCCACGGGAACACGTCGGGCACGATCTCCGTCACCAGTTCGCGTACCTGTGGATCACGCTGCATCAGGGCGACGAAGATTCGCGCGGTCACCGACGATGCTTCCCGCGCCTGGGCAGCGCGCGTAGCGGTCGTCAACACCAGGTCTTCGGCGTCACGGCGCTGAACTCGCAGAACCCGGCTCTGCGAGCGCCGCAACCAACCTTCGATAGTGGCCTTGCCGCGCAGCTGCAGGTCCGAGAAGGTCACGGTTTCCATGACATTAAAATTACTTGTAATGTCGACGTTTGTCGAGGAGAGGAGGATTCCCGACCTCCACGGGGGCCGGCAAGTTCGCCATCTCTAGGGGTTCCCATGGGGGTAGATTCCCGACTTGTCACGAAGGTCAGGTGGCTCTGTCGTTTCGCCTTACGCTCATCGGCAAAACGCCAGGTAGGCGACGCGACGAAGGGCGGGGGTGTTGTTTGCGACATGTGAGGTAGGTGTGATTGTTCTGTCGGATTGTGACAGCCGGATCGCGGTGGTAGACCCATCGGTGAATTTCCGGTCCCGCAATATGCGGCGTTACTCGTCGCCTATAGCGGTGACGAACTCAAGCCCGGGTGCTCTGTCGAATATCCCGTCGTGGGAGACCAGCGGCACACCGAGGCGTATCGCGGCGGCTGCGATCCATCGGTCGCCGTCATGAAGCTTGTCGGCGAGCGCATGGCCGATCTGTGCGCAGTCCGCACGCA
>NZ_JBYCLA010000322.1:0-4450 GCF_057473665.1 Mycobacterium sp. TH-M25 | reverse complement strand
CCGATGTCGGCGTCGGCGAGGGCGGCCCGGGCGGCTCGGGCGGCGAGTTGCACCGGGGTGGCGTCCCCGGACGGGCTGGGCCGCAGCGACATCCGGGTCTTTCCCAACCCGACGATGTCCACGTTGGTCATGGTGTCCGGTGCTTTCGTTCGCCCCGGTAGTTTCCGACGCGCAGCCAATCCTCGCGATCCTCGGGCGTGGCAAGGGTGAAGCTGGACAGTTCCAGCGGGTCCAAGAACACCTCGTCACCGCTTTCCAGATCCTCGACCAGCAGGCGGCGGCCGTTGCCTGACCTGTCCAGCCACAGCCGGACCGCGGCGAACTCATTGATCAGGATCGCCAACTCGCGACGCTTCGGTGTGCGACTGTCCGATTCCATGGCGATCGTGGCTCTTCTCTGGTGCTCAAGTTCAGGCGGAGAGACTCACCAACTATTACCGCATACTACTGTCAGAATCAATCGACTTTGTGTCGGGAGGCATTGCGTCAACCGCGCCTGAACATGCACACTGGCTGCGTAAAGGCATAACCGACAATTAGCGACATCAATGTCAGAAACGCTGCGAAGGGGCCGTATGACCGAGACCGTCACCTCCGGTGCCGTGATCGATACCGAGGACTACCGGAGCATCTGGATGTACCTCAAGGAGCTGGACTTCCGGCAGGGGTTCATCGACGTTGCCGTGTACGGGTCGCCGGTGCGGACCCGCTACGCCGAGGCAGGCAGGCCGGACAAGCCGCACGCGATCCTGCTGCACGGCACTGGCGGGCACTGGGAGACCTTCGCGCCGAATCTGGCCGCGCTGAGCGAGTTTTTCCACTGTGTGGCGATCGATATGGTCGGCAACGGTTTTTCCGACAAGCCTGATTACGACTACGAAATCGCGGTCTACGTCGAGCATGTGCTCGGCGTGATGGACCACTTCGGGATGGAGCGGGCGAACTTCGTCGCGATGTCGTTGGGAGCCTGGGTGGCCTCGACGATCGCGGTGCACCATCCCGACCGGGTGTCGAAGGTGATCCTGATGTCGCCGGCGGGCAAGGAGGCGGCCGCATCGAACATGGCGCGTATCCGCGCCGAACGAACCAAAGCCGTCAACGAACCCACTTGGGATTCGCTGCACGCGGTGTTCGCCCACCTCATCGCCGACGAGGCCAACCGCCTGCCGGACCTGATCGGGCTGCGCCGAGCGATCTACCAGCGGGACGACACTCGAGAGAGCATCGACCACCTGCTGATCCTGCAGGACGCCGCGGTTCGCGATCGCAACCTGATACCCGAGGACGAGTGGAAGTCGATCACCGCACCGGTCATGGTGGTCGCCTCGGGTCGCGACCACGGGGTGTACCAGGAGACGGCCACCTCGATTGCCCGCTTGATCCCGCATGCCGAGGTCTTTGAGATGCCTGATGTCCGGCACTGGCCGCATTTCGAAGACCCGAAAGAGTTCAATTCGGCGGCCGTTTCGTTCCTCACCAGGTGAGACCGTGCCGATGAGACGGCCGGAACCCGGCGAGATCGACGACATCGCGCGACGGCTGTATGCGGCCGAGCATGACCGCAAACCGATCCGGCAGTTGTCGCTGGACTATCCGCAGATGACCGTCGAGGATGCCTATGCGGTACAACGCGCACTGGTCGGACTGAAGGTCGCCGATGGTCGCGTGATCAAGGGCCGCAAGATCGGCCTGACCTCCAAGGTGATGCAGCGGGCCGCCTCGATCGACGAGCCGGACTACGGCGCGATATTCGATGACATGTTCATCGAGGACGGCGGCCATGTGCCGCCCGGCCGTTTCATTCGTCCCCGGATCGAGGTGGAGCTGGCCTTCATACTCGGCGAAACACTGCGCGGACCCGGCGTCACGCTGTTCGACGTGCTGCGCGCCACGGAGTTCGTGACCCCCGCTTTGGAGATTCTCGACGCCCGCGTCCAGATGTCCGACCCCGAGACCGGCCACCTGCGTACGATCGTGGACACGATCGCCGACAACGCGGCTAACGCCGGGCTGGTGCTCGGTGGCCGGGTGTTCCGCCCACTGGACGTCGACCTGCGCTGGGTGGCCGCGCTGCTGCTGCGCAACGCCACCATAGAGGAGTCCGGGGTCGCCGCAGCAGTGCTCAACCATCCCGGCAACGGCGTCGCGTGGCTTGCCAATCGGCTCGCTCCGCACGGTGTTTCGTTGCAGCGCGGTGAGGTGATTCTGTCCGGTTCGTTCACCAAACCGGTGTTCGCCGAGCCGGGGGACAGTTTCGTCGCCGACTATGGACCGCTTGGCACCGTCTCGGTGCTGTTCGACCCCCGGAGCCGCCCGGCCGGCGACATCGAGCAGAGTGACCCGACGCCATGACCACACGCTGGGTGCAACGGATCGCCGGTGAGGGTCCACGGTTCGGCATGTGGCTGGCCTCGGGCAGCGGGTACATCGCCGAGATCTGCGCCGGATCCGGTATCGACTGGGTGCTGGTCGACCAGGAGCACGCACCCAACGACATCCATAGCACGTTGGCACAGCTGCAGGTACTGGCCGGCTATCCCGACGTCGACGTGGTGGTGCGCCCGCCGGTGGCCGACCCGGTCGTCATCAAGCAGCTCCTCGACATCGGCGCGCACAATCTCATCGTCCCGATGATCGGCAGCCCCGCGGAAGCGTCCGCCGTCGTCGCCGCAACCCGGTACCCGCCCGCTGGTATCCGCGGGGTCGGCAGCACGTTGGCAAGAGCTTCCCGCTGGAACCGCATTTCTGACTATCTTGTCACCGAAGATCACCGTGTGTCGGTGACGGTGCAGGTGGAGTCGACGGCTGCGCTGGCAGTGGTGGGCGACATCGCGGACGTCGACGGAATCGATGCGGTCTTCATCGGGCCTGCCGATCTGGCCGCCTCCATGGGCAAACTCGGCCAGCCCGAGCATCCAGAGGTAGTGTGCGCCATTGAGAATGCGTTGGCGACGATCGTCGAGCGCGGCAAGAGCGCGGGCGTGAACGCGTTCAACGAGACCCTCGCCCGGCGCTATCTGGCCGCCGGAGCGAGCTTCATTCTGGTCGGCGCGGATGTGACCCTGCTGGCCCGCGGCGCCGAACAATTGGTCGCCAGGTACCGCCCACCGCCGCCATGAGCTTTATTTCTGACTATAGTGTCACCTATACTCGGCAGCTATGGACCTGAATTTCACGGCCGATCAACTGGAGTTCCGTGACCAGGTCCGCACGTGGCTCGACGAGAACAAGCCGACCGAACCCAGGCCGCGCGACCACACCGGCATCCGCCAATACGACCTGGCCTGGCAGCGCACCCAGTGGGAGGGCGGCTGGGCCGGGATCGCGTGGCCAGAAGAATACGGAGGTAAGGGACTGACCCTGCTGCAACAGCTGATCTGGTACGAGGAGTACGCCGCGCGCGGCTTCCCGGGCATCGACGCGTGTTTCGTCGGCCTGTCCCATGCCGGACCAACATTGATCACGCGTGCCACCGACGAGCAGAAGTTCTTCCACCTCCCGAAAATTCTCAAAGGAGAAGTGATTTGGTGCCAGGGCTTCTCCGAACCCGACGCCGGTTCTGATCTCGCCGCCTTGCGTACCAAGGCCGTGATCGACGGCGACGATCTGGTTGTCACCGGCCAGAAAGTGTGGACCAGCTTCGCCACCGTCGCCGATTACCAGGAACTGCTGGTGCGCACCGACAACACCGGCGGTAAGCATCACGGAATCACCTGGGTCATCTGCGACATGTCGGCACCGGGAATCGACGTCAGGCCGATCGAGACCATCGAAGGCGGCGCGGAATTCTGTGAAGTCTTCTACGACAACGTGCGAATTCCGCTGTCCAACGTCGTCGGCGAGATCGACAACGGCTGGTCTGTCGCGATGTCGACGCTGTCCTTCGAGCGCGGCACCGCATTCACCGCGAACCAGGTGCGGCTAGCCAAGATCATCGAAGACCTCATCGACTACGCCCGCGACCATGTCGGCCCGGACGGCCGACGGCCGGCCATCGCCGACGACGAGATCGCGCGGCGACTGGCCCGCGCTCGGGCAGCGGTGGCGTCATTGCGGGCGCTGACCTATCAGAACATCTGCCTGGCCATGCAGTCGGAGACACCGGGCCCGAAAGGTTCGATGGTCAAGCTGCTCTATGCCGAGCTCGCCAAACAGATCGGCAAGCTGGCCATGGACATCCTCGGTCCGGGCGCTATTCGGCATTCGTCACGATGGGACGCCGACGGCTGGGTGGGCTATTACTACTACTCGTTCTCGCAGGCGATCGGCGGTGGCACCTCGGAGATCCAGCGCAACATCCTGGGTGAGCGTGTGCTCGGTCTGCCGAGGTAGGGGAGGCAATCATGGATCTGCTGCCCAGTGCCGCACAGCTCGAAATCGTCTCGACTGCATCGGAATTCATCGCCGAACGGATGTCGGTTGAGCAGCTGCGCGCCGACCGCGCCGAGCC
>NZ_JBYCLA010000321.1:0-3712 GCF_057473665.1 Mycobacterium sp. TH-M25 | reverse complement strand
TTCTCCGATGAATTGAGCAAAGCCTCAACGCACCTGGATTACCGGTGGTCGGGCCTGACAGCCCGCCAGCGCAGCCGGACACCGGCCACATCGATGCGTACATCGCCAAACCCGGCTGCGCAGAGCCGATCTCCCAGTTCGTCGGGCCGAACCGGGTTGTAGATGTCGCCGATGTGGACGAGTCGGAACGGCAGCGACGGCACGCGGTCGCTGCCGGCGAACACACCGCCGGGATGCAGCACTCGAAACGCCTCTGCGAAGAGCTGGTCCTGCAGCCGATCCGTCGGTACGTGGTGAAGCATCGTGAAACACACGACGGAGCTGAACGCATTGTCGGGCAACCCAGTATTGCTGCCGTCGCCGTGGAGCACCCGCGCGCGATCGCCGTAGAGCCGGTCTAGCCGCTCGGCCATCGGCTCGTCGACCTCGACCGCAGTGACGGTACCGGCCCGGCCGATGAGTGCGCGCAGCGTCGCGCCATATCCCGGTCCGATTTCCAGCGTGTGGTCGCCCAACTCGACATCGGCGAGGGCCCACGGCAGCAGATCGTCGCGGACCATCGCGGCCCAACCCGCCGAACTGCATTGCCACCGATGCAGGGCATTCATGGCCATGACCTGACGCCTTCCTTCTGCGACTGGACTTCCTTCTGGGACTTCACGCATCTCGCACGCTACGAGAAGATCAAGGATGTCAGCTTCCGAAAAGATGCCACGCTGTATCGAAAATCCGCCACAGTCCGTGCCGCACCACCGCGCCGCGGCATTCGGCCGCCTATTGTCAACTCTCCGATGCTGATTCGCTCAGCGAGCAACTGCCTCGAGGAAACGTCCCGCGTGCAGCTCGGTGCCGAAACCGGGCGCGAATTCACCGTCGTTGTAGACAACGTGGCCCCCGACGACGGTCGCGCCGACGAGTCCGTCATTGCGGTTGACCATCCGCTTCACCTCCGGCGCCCCCGGGTAGGGCGCTTCGGCGTAAGCGGCACTGGACCCGTCGAATCCGGCCGGGTTGATGACGGCGATGTCAGCCCGAGTTCCCTCGCGCAGATACCCGGCATCGAGCCCGTACCAGTCGGCGAGCTCGCCGGTGAGCCTACGCACGGCGGTCTCGACGGGCATCGAGCGCCGATGGTGGACGCGTTCCAGCATGCGCAGGCCGGAGTTGTAGAACGCCATATTGCGAAGGTGCGCACCGGAATCGGAGAAGCCGATCTGGACGTTCGGCGACCGCTGCATGCGATCGAGCACCTCTGCGCGGTCGTTGGCGACCACAGTGCGCCAACGCAGCCGTGAGCCGTGTTCGACGGCCAGGTCGAGCAGCGCGTCGGCGGGCTCGATACCGCGGGCGGCGGCGACATCGGCGAAGGATTGCCCGACTATGGCACCGTCTGGGCACGCAACGATTTCGGCGTCGGACAGGTCGCGACTCCACACCCGGGGCCCGAACTGCCTGGCCATGTCTTTGCGGAAGCGCCGTCGGTAGGACTCGTCAGCGAGCAGCCGTCCGCGGCTCATCTCGTCACGGAAGTTGAGTGCGGCCGAGCCGGAACCAAACTCCTCGAACACGACGAGATCGACTCCGTCGGCGTACATTTCGAACGGCACCGGTAGGTGCTGCCAGCGAAAGTTGCCGCCGGCCCGGTTGGTGAGACCCGCGGCGAGCAGAGTCAGCCGCGCGGCCCTGCGGTCGGCTTTCACGTCGGCGGCCGCGATCAACGTGGTCTTCAGCGCTTTACGCGACCCCCGGAACCCACCGCCGATGCTCTGGGCGAGGTAGCGCACGACTTCGGCCTGTCGGGCCAGGTTCGGCGTGCTCTGATGCACGCGACCACGTTGCCGCAGAACGGTGTTGAGCGCGCTGAACTCCGACCAGGCGGCGTAGGTCGAGGGCAGTTGGCGGGCCGGGAAGCGGGTCCCCTCGAGCTTGGAGAAGGAACTGTGCAGCGTCGACAATCCGAGGAAGCCAGCGTCGAGCGCGTCGGAGAGCATCTGCTGCATCTGCCTGATCTCAACGCGGGTCGGGCGGTAGTCGGCGTCGACCGACCGGCCCAACCCCAGCACTGAGGCGCGGATGTCGGAGTGGCCGATGAAGGCGGCGACGTTCGCCCCGAGCGGCAACGCGTCCAGCGTCTTGACGTATTCGGCTGGGCCACTCCAGGTTTTGGCTTCCTTGACCGAGTCGTGCACGATCTGCCACGGCAGCGCCTCGACGCGGGCGAACATGTCGGCGCAATCGTCGGCGTTGCTGTAAACGGTCGACAGCGAGCAGTTGCCGAGGATGACCGACGTGGTGCCGTGCCGGACGGACTCGCCGAGTCCGGGGCTGAGCAGAACCTCGGCGTCGTAGTGCGTGTGCACGTCGATCAATCCGGGCATCACCCATCGGCCACGCGCGTCGAGAGTGCGGACCCCGTCCGCGAGCCCTGGGGCGACCGCGGCGACCTTGCCGTCGCGGATACCGACGTCGGCCGCGATCGGCGCCGCACCGGTACCGTCGAACACGGCCCCGCCACGGATGACCAGTTCGAAGTTCGACATCACCCTCCGCCTTTCGATACTCCGTAGTATCCAGTCGATACCGAGGAGTATGCTCATCTCCATGTCGCCTGTCAAGCCGCCACGAATTCGCCCCACCCGGGGTGAGGTTCGAGACCGCATCTTGGAATCAGCCGCAAAAGTCTTCGCTGCCGAAGGCTTCGCCGGGGCAACGATCGACGCGATCGGTGAAGCCGCAGGATTTACCAAGGGGGCGGTCTACTCCAACTTCGGCTCCAAAGACGAATTGTTTCTGGCCCTGCTCGACCGTGAATTCGAGCTCCGCGGCGAGCAGATCGCAACGGCGCTGGAGAGCGCCGGCGACGTTGCCGCGGCGGCTCGATCGTTGAGCCGGTCGGTGCTCGACTCCGTTCACGATCACGCCGACTACTACATTTTGTTTGTCGAGTACTGGCTGCGGGCTGTCCGCGATCCGGATCTGCGTGAGCGGCTGATCGCTCGTCGTCGTGCCGCGGCCGCCGAGCAGGCAGACAACTTCGCCGAATCCGCCGCCGCGGTGCCGTCCGGTCGGCCGCCGGCCGAACTTGCCCAACTCGTCGTCACGATGAACCTGGGTATCGCCATGGAAGAAGTCTTGCGTCCCGGAACAATCGACCCTGACCTACTCGCCCAACTGATCACCGATCTGCTGGGGTCCGTTGCCGTTCAAGGCGATTAGGAGCACCACATGCAAACCCAGGACGACAAAGACGCCCCGGCGGTGATCACCGCGACCGGGCTGGGCGTCGACGGCGAGCATGGACCGCTGTTCTCCGGTATCGACCTGGCCCTTCCCGAAGGCTTTCACGCCATTCAGATGCCCGGCGGGCCCGGACAGACCGCGCTGCTGATGACGCTGGCCGGCCGCTTCAAGCCCACCCACGGCACCCTGACGGTGCGCGGCGACACCGCACCACGCGCGATTCGCCGGCACTGCGCGATCGCCGCGTTTCCGGACATCGACGAACTGGAGGAATCGGTGACGGTCCGGACGGTGCTCGCCGAGCAGCAGCGCTGGCTCTCGCCCTGGTATGCGCAGACACCGCGCGACGCCGGTCAAGCCAAGATGGCCGAAGTGTTCGGCGACACTCCCCCGCCGTCGGCCGGTAGCTACATCGTCGAATTGTCGGATTTGGAAATGTTTCTGCTCAGAATCACGCTGGCGACGCTGTCGG
>NZ_JBYCLA010000320.1:0-5411 GCF_057473665.1 Mycobacterium sp. TH-M25 | reverse complement strand
GGTTGTCGCTGACCTTGGACACGGTCGCTTCGTGGCCCATCGTGACGTCGTCCTCGCGGATGTCGACGTAGGGATAGGTGTCGCTGCGGCTGATCGTATCCACCAGCAGCGCATCACATTTCACGCTGGACCGTGATCCGTACGCACCCTTGTTCACCTGGACCAGCCCACGGTAAGAGGCACGACCACCGCCGCGCGCCACCGACTTGGACACGATGTTGCTCGACGTGTTGGGCGCCAGGTGCAACATCTTGGCACCGGTGTCCTGGTGCTGGCCCTCGCCGGCGAACGCCACCGAGAGCACCTCGCCTTTGGCGTACTCGCCGGTCATCCAGACCGCCGGGTACTTCATCGTGACCTTGGACCCGATGTTGCCGTCGACCCACTCCATGGTGGCACCGGCCTCGGCCCGGGCCCGCTTGGTGACCAGGTTGTAGACGTTGTTCGACCAGTTCTGGATGGTCGTGTAACGGCAACGGCCGCCGGGCTTCACGATGATCTCCACGACCGCGGAATGCAGCGAGTCGCTCTTGTAGATCGGTGCGGTACACCCCTCGACGTAGTGCACGTAGGCGCCCTCGTCGACGATGATCAGCGTTCGCTCGAACTGGCCCATGTTCTCGGTGTTGATCCGGAAGTAGGCCTGCAGCGGGATGTCGACGTGCACGCCCTTAGGCACGTAGATGAACGAACCACCGCTCCACACCGCGGAATTCAGCGCCGAGAACTTGTTGTCGCCGGCCGGGATCACCGTGCCGAAGTACTGCTGGAAAAGCTCGGGGTGCTCCCGCAGGGCGGTGTCGGTGTCTTGGAAGATCACGCCCTGGGCCTCGAGGTCCTCGCGGATCGAGTGGTAAACCACCTCTGAGTTGTGCACGACGAGGCCCTCGGCCACGAAGTTGTGTGGGCCGTCGACCTCGATGTCGTAGACCGGCTCCACCGCGTAGGGTTCGATCGATTTGACCCGCTCGAAGCCGAGCCATTCGTTGGTGTGCGCCCGGATCGTCGTTCCATGCGCACCATGGGACGAATGCATGTAGCGACGGCGACCGAATCGACCAGTCCGCTTCGGGTTGCGGCACCCGAGCCGCTCGAAGTCACCGGAAATGCCGAGCCGCCAAGCGATCTGCATACGCTCCGGAGCGTGCCGATAGGGCTGCGTGAACGACCATGGCCCGCCCGCTCGGAGGCCGGACAACTCGGCCAGTTCACGGGCCTGTCCCAGCAACGCCTCGTTGGCACAGGTCAACAAGACCGAACCGCCGCTGGCCGGCCCGACGTATCCGTCGGCGTCGACCCAGCCGCCGAGGAAGGCCAACCGCTGATCACGCGGTAATCCGTAAACCCAGTCAGGCACCCGCTTGGTCAGCGACAGGCCCGCAAAGCCCAACTCGACGATCCACTCCGTGAGCGCTTTGGAATTGACGACCACGCGGTACTTGTCGGCCTCGATGCAACGCAGCCCGAACAGGTCTTTCACGACGCGGGTCAACTCGGCCCGCAGCTCGACGTCGCTCTCAGGAATAGCGAACTGAACTCGATAAGTCCTCGTCGACAGATGCAGATTGCCGTCGCCGATGTAAAGCCCCAGCAGCCACATCAGATCGACCGAACTCATTGCCGGAGTTGTCAAACCGGCAACGCTCGGGAGGTTGGCCGCCGCACCGAAGCTGGGAACGGTTCGTGGCACCCCGATGAAGTCGCCGGGCTTCAGCTCTCCTACGGTGACCCAGCGCCGGGCGTACCTGGCGCGCTGACTGCCGTCCTTGCGCTCGTCACGCAACACCAGCATCGGGTGGTTGTCGGTCGCGCGGACCGTCCGCCGCGTCGTCTTCACCTCGTAGGTCAACCGGGTGTCGGTCTGAGCGGACGCCTTGACCGGCGCAACTACGAATTGCTCGGCGGCCTCGTCATAGGCAAAAACGCGATCGCCGAAGTCGATCTCCTTGATCGGGACTTGGCCCCGGTTAGCCGTCCACACCAACGTGTCACCGGCCAAGCATTCGTACTGGGCGGCGACACCGGAGACCAGTCGCTGCTTCTCGGCTTCGGGGATGCCCAGCCTGTCGTAGGTGTTCTTGATGTCCGCGGGCAGGTCGTCCCACGTTGCGGCCTGTTTCTCGCTGGAGCGCACAAAGTACTTGATGTTGTCGAAGTGGATGCCCTCGAGGTCGGATCCCCAATTGGGCATCGGCTTGCGTTCGAAGATGCGCAGCGCCTTCAGGCGGTGCTCCAGCATCCACTGCGGCTCGCTCTTCTTGGCCGAGATGTCGCGCACCACTGCTTCGGACAGCCCGCGCTGGGCGCTGGCGCCGGCCACGTCGGAGTCCGACCAGCCGTAGCCGTAGCGGCCCAGCGAGGCAATCGTCTCCTCTTGAGTCAGGGTGTCCTGAGTCAGGGTGTCCTTCTTCAGGGTCTCGGCGGGCACAGCCGTCTTGGCGACTTCCGGGGTGAGAGTCACAGCGACACTCCTTGGGTGCTCGTGGTGGCTTCGGCGCGGGCTGTGCGCCGAAGTTCAGTCGGTGTGGCCGGGCTGGGTTGGCCCGCGGCGAGCGGAACGTGGGTGGTGCAGGCGCAATCGCCGTTGACGATTGTCGCCAGCCGCTGCACGTGGGTGCCCAGCACCTCGGCGATCGCCTGCTGCTCGGTTTCGCACAGCTCCGGGAATTCCTCGGCGACGTGCGACACCGGACAGTGATGCTGGCAGATCTGCACACCGTGGATCGGACCGCCCACCTGCGTGGTGGTCGCGACGTAACCGGCCTTGGACAAGGCTCCGGCGATTCGCTCCGCGGTGGCCTCGATCTCTTCGTCGGCGCCCGAATCGGCCGCCTCGACACCGGACAGGATCATGTCGATGCGCTGCCGCGCGAAATCGCGGACCGCCTCTTCGCCGCCGATCTCCCGCAGTTGACGCATCGCGGCGGACGCCAGGTCGTCGTAGCTGTGGTCTAGCTTCGCGCGGCCGGTCGCGGTCAGCCGGTACCGCTTGGCGGGCCGTCCCCGTCCGGCTTGCTGCCAGGGCGCCGCGGGTGCCGACTCGGCTTCGCCCATGTCGATCAGCACATCGAGGTGGCGCCGGACCCCGGCGGTGGACAAACCCAGCCGCTCACCGATCTGCCCGGCGGTGATAGACCCCGACTCCAACAGCAGCCGGATGACGGCGCTGCGGGTCTGACCGTCGTGCGTCGCAGCCGCAGCGGCCGCTTCAACACTTTGGACGGATTGCGAGAATTTCACAACACCAATGTTACGCAATTCCGGGGACGAGTCCAGCAAGGCTACCCTGCGCCGAGGTTGCGCTGGTCACACCTGCCCAGTTCGGCCGGGCCGAGGTGCCGGTTACGCTGCTGTGATGGCGGACCGCCTCCACTCGCTTAGCTCGTCGATCGCCAGCCTGCACGGCGATGAGCTGGCGGTCGGCCCGCCGCTCAACGACACCGAGGAACGCGCGCTCCGTCGCACCCGGGTGTTCGGCGCCACCGGAACGGTCTTGATGGGCATCGGCGCTCTCGGCGCCGGGGCGCGGCCGGTCGTCCAAGACCCGACGTTCGGGGTTCGGCTGCTCAACCTGCCGTCGCGGATCCAGACGGTGTCGCTGACGATGACCACCACCGGTGCCGTGATGATGGCGCTGGCTTGGCTGATGCTCGGCCGCTTTGCGCTGGGCAAGCGGAAGATGTCCCGCGGCGAGTTGGACCGCACGCTGCTGTTATGGGCACTGCCGCTGCTGATCGCACCTCCGATGTACAGCAAAGACGTCTACTCGTACCTGGCGCAGAGCCAGATCTGCCGGCTGGGACTCGACCCGTACCGGGTGGGCCCGGCGACCGGGCTGGGCCTCGATCATGTCTTCACGTTGTCGGTGCCGAGCCTATGGCGCGAGACCCCGGCCCCCTACGGTCCGCTGTTCTTGTGGATCGGCCGCGGAATCTCGGCGCTGACCGGCGAAAACATCGTCGCAGCGGTGCTCTGCCACCGGCTGGTCGTCCTGCTCGGGGTAGCTCTGATCGTCTGGGCGACGCCGCGATTGGCCCGCCGCTGCGGAGTGGCCGAAGTCAGCGCGCTGTGGCTCGGGGCCGCCAACCCGTTGCTGATCATGCATCTGGTCGCAGGTATCCACAATGAGGCTCCGATGTTGGGGCTGATGCTCACCGGAACCGAATTCGCGCTGCGCGGTGTCGACTCGACGCGTCCACTCTGGCCCCGACCGTGGCCGCGGGCCAGCGGTCATTGGGCGGACTGGGCACCGCTGGGCATGTTGCTGACCGGGTCAGTCCTGATTGTGCTGTCGTCGCAGATCAAGCTCCCGTCGCTGCTGGCCCTGGGCTTCGTCACGATGGCACTGGCCCAGCGCTACGGCGGCAGAATCAAGGCGTTTTTCCTGACGGGCGCACTGATGGCCGCGTTGTCGCTGGCCGTGATGGCGGCCGTGGGATCGGCGAGCCGACTCGGTTTTGGCTGGGTCTTCACGTTGGGCACAGCGAACGTGGTGCGCAGTTGGATGTCTCCGCCGACCTTGATCGCGCTGGGCACCGGGCAGGTGGGCATCCTGCTGGGCCTGGGCGATCACACCACCGCTGTGCTGTCGCTGACCCGCGGCATCGGCGTGTTGATCATCGCGGTGTTGGTCGCCTGGCTGCTGCTCGCCGTGTTGCGCGGCCGATTGCACCCGGTCGGGGGGCTCGGAGTCGCGCTGGGCGGGTGTGTCCTGCTGTTTCCGGTGGTACAGCCGTGGTATCTGCTGTGGGCGATCGTCCCGCTCGCGGCGTGGGCAACGCGGCCCGGTTTCCGCATCGCGGTGATCATCGTGACCATGGCCGTCGGGGTGTTCGGTCCCACGGCCAACGGTGACCGGTTCGCGCTGTTCCAGATTGTGGACGCCACCCTGGCCAGCACCGTCATCGTGGCCATGCTGATCTTCGTCACCTATGACCGCCTGCCGTGGCGGTCGTTGCCCGACGACGAGCCCGCCCGCGATGCCGCCAATCGGGATACCACGCCCGACGGACGGGCCCCGCAGCCCGAC
Source organism: Mycobacterium sp. TH-M25 (assembly GCF_057473665.1). Lineage (NCBI taxonomy): Bacteria > Bacillati > Actinomycetota > Actinomycetes > Mycobacteriales > Mycobacteriaceae > Mycobacterium > Mycobacterium sp. TH-M25. The sequence goes on along the minus strand of NZ_JBYCLA010000320.1, from coordinate 382 downwards.
CCGCTGCCGGACGCCTACGCTAAATCGTCGTGAGCACCGCTTCTGATCCCCCCGTGCGGCTGCGCGGGGTGTGCAAGCAGTACGGCTCGACCACCGCGGTCTCCCACCTCGACCTCGACGTGCACACCGCCGAGGTGCTGGCGCTGCTCGGCCCCAACGGCGCCGGCAAGACCACGACCGTCGAAATGTGCGAAGGATTCCTCCGCCCCGATACCGGCACTGTCGAAGTGCTCGGGCTCGATCCGATCGCCGACAACGCGCGGCTGCGGCCACGCATCGGCGTGATGCTGCAGGGCGGCGGCGGCTATCCCGCGGCCCGGGCCGGGGAGATGCTGAACTTGGTGGCCTCCTACGCCGCCGACCCGCTCGACCCGCAGTGGCT
>NZ_JBYCLA010000319.1:0-8316 GCF_057473665.1 Mycobacterium sp. TH-M25 | reverse complement strand
TGGACACGGTCACCTTCGAGGAGATGCTCGAAATGGCCGCTTGCGGAGCGAAGGTGCTAATGCTTCGCTGCGTGGAATACGCCCGCCGCTATAACATCCCGGTGCACGTGCGCTCGTCGTACTCGGACAAGCCGGGCACCATCGTCACCGGATCAATCGAGGACATACCCATGGAAGAGCCCATCCTGACCGGCGTCGCCCACGACCGCAGCGAGGCCAAGGTCACCGTGACCGGCATCCCGGACCACCCTGGCTACGCCGCGAAGATCTTTCGCGCTGTCGCCGACGCCGACGTCAACATCGACATGGTGCTGCAGAACGTCTCCAAGATCGAGAACGGCAAGACCGACATCACCTTCACCTGTCCCCGCGACGCCGGGCCGGCCGCGGTGGCCAAGCTGGACGCGATGAAGACCGAAATCGGCTTCAGTCAAGTGCTTTACGACGATCACATCGGCAAGGTGTCGTTGATCGGCGCCGGCATGCGCAGCCACCCGGGGGTCACCGCCACGTTCTGCGAGGCGCTGGCCCAAGTCGGCGTCAACATCGACCTGATCTCCACCTCGGAGATCCGGATCTCGGTGCTGTGCCGCGACACCGAACTGGACAAGGCCGTCGTCGCGTTACACGAAGCATTCGGCCTCGGTGGCGCCGAGGAGGCCACGGTGTATGCGGGAACAGGACGCTAGAAATGGGTGCGACCGGCTTATCGATCGGCGTAGTCGGGGCCACCGGGCAGGTGGGCCAGGTGATGCGCAGGTTGCTCGAGGAGCGTGATTTTCCGGCGACCGACGTGCGGTTCTTCGCCTCGGCCCGCTCGCAGGGTCGCAAGCTGGGATTTCGCGGCCAGGAAATCGAGGTCGAGGACGCCGAAACCGCCGACCCGACTGGGCTGGACATCGCGTTGTTCTCCGCGGGCGCGACGATGTCGCGGGTTCAGGCCCCGCGGTTTGCCGCGGCGGGCGTGACCGTAATCGACAACTCGTCGGCGTTCCGCAGAGACGACGACGTTCCGCTGGTGGTGTCCGAGGTCAACTTCGACAGGGATGTTCGAGGCGCGGGACGCCTCAAGAAGGGCATCATCGCCAACCCCAACTGCACGACGATGGCCGCGATGCCGGTACTCAAGGTGCTGCACGACGAGGCCCAGCTGGTCCGCCTGGTGGTCTCGAGCTACCAGGCCGTCTCCGGCAGCGGCCTGGCCGGGGTGACTGAGCTGGCCGAGCAGGCCCGCGCCGTGATCGACGACGCCGAGCAGTTGGTGCATGACGGCAGCGCCGTGCAGTTCCCCGCGCCGAAGGCGTACGGCGCGCCGATCGCGTTCAACGTCGTTCCGCTGGCCGGCAAGCTGGTCGACGACGACTCCGGTGAAACCGACGAAGACCAGAAGCTGCGCTTCGAGAGTCGCAAGATCCTCGGAATTCCCGACCTGCTGGTCAGCGGTACCTGTGTCCGGGTTCCGGTGTTCACCGGTCACTCCCTGTCGATCAATGCCGAATTCGCCCAACCGCTTTCGCCGCAGCGTGCCCGCGAAGTCCTGAGCAGTGCGCCGGGAGTGAAGGTCGTCGATGTGCCGACGCCGCTGGCCGCAGCCGGTGTCGACGAGTCCCTCGTCGGCCGGATCCGTCAGGATCCCGGTGCTCCCGACGGGCGCGGTCTGGCCTTGTTCGTCTCGGGCGACAATCTGCGTAAAGGCGCGGCTTTGAACACTATTCAGATTGCCGAGCTACTCGTCGCGCAGCTGTGATTCGCGGGTGAGCCCGGCCCGTCGCTCGCTGATGGCCGCAGGTTTGTTTGCCTGCCAAGGGGTTTGGCTCGCCCACGCCGACCCGCCGGCCCCGATGCCGCAGCCGGTGCTGCAAGCGCTCGCACCCGGTGAGGTGATTCGCATCGGCCCCGCCGCCGGCACCGGCACGCCGACCCGCGACTACGGCATCGGCGCCACCGACCTGTGCGTGTTCCTGGAATTCCCGACCGACGTCGTGCAGGTGTGCGGCGACAGCTTCGCCGGCCAGGGCGTCGGATTCGGCGGCTACTACTCGCCGGTGGCACTGCGGGTCGACACGTCCTCGGTCGACGATCCGGACGGAGTGAAATACACCGGGGTCACCGGCATCACCGAGCCGCTGCTGGCCGAGCCCACACCGGCCGGCGCATCGCAGCTGCCGGCCGGCGTCGTGCAGATCAACCGGCAGAACTACGTGTTGATCACCACCACCAAGGACCTGGTCCCGCAGACTTCGAGGCTGGTGAAAGCCGAACCGGTGCAAGGCTTCTGGCAGACAGTGCCGGGCTCGGTACGCAACGCCGACTACGCGGGCGGCCGGCAGTCGCAGATCAGCGGCTACTACGACCCGATACCGACGGCTGAGTCGCAGACCGGCTGGGTGTACCTCGTCGCCGACAATTTCGACCGCAGTGCGCCGGTGGTGCTTTACCGCGTCGCCCCGGAGAACTTCGGCGACCGCTCCCGCTGGCAGGGCTGGGCACCCGGTCCGGACGGGGGGTGGGACAGGACGCCGGCGCCGTTGTGGGGCGACCAGGCCGGCGAGATCAGCATGACGCAGATCGACGGCAAGACAGTGCTGTCCTATTTCAATTCCAGCACCGGCAACATGGAAGTGCGGGTGGCCGACGATCCGACCTCGCTGAGCGGCGCGCCGGTCACCACCGTTGTGCAGCACGACGATTGGCCCGAGCCCGCCGAAAGCCTTCCACCCCCGCACGACAACCGGTTGGCGCAGCCCTACGGCGGCTACATCTCGCCCGGCTCGACACTGGACGAGGTGCGGGTGTTCGTCAGCCAGTGGCACAACAGCGATGCACGGGCCCGTTCGCCGTACCGGGTGATCCAGTTCGCGGTCAACCCGTTCAAGCCATGGTCGGAGCCGAATTGAGAATCACTCGCGGCTGTTCCCGCAACAGATCAGTTGGTTGTTGGTGTTGGTGGTTGGGGTTGCTCAGGTTGCCGTGCCGCTGCCTCCCTGGCTAGATGCCGCCGCGGGACACCAGCTGTGCGGCAATGACGTTGCGCTGGATTTCGTTGGTGCCCTCGCCGACGATCATCAGCGGGGCATCGCGGAAGTACCGCTCGACGTCGTATTCGGTGGAATACCCATAGCCGCCGTGGATGCGCACGGCGTTCAGCGCGATCTCCATCGCCACTTCGGAGGCGAACAGCTTCGCCATCCCGGCCTCCATGTCGCAGCGCTCGCCGCTGTCGTAACGCATAGCGGCATAACGGGTCAACTGGCGGGCTGCGGTCAGTTTGGTCGCCATGTCCGCCAAGTAGTTGCCGACCGACTGGTGCTTCCAGATCGGCTGGCCAAAGCTCTCCCGCTGCTGCGCGTAGGCCAGCGCGTCCTCCAGTGCCGCGGTCGCCACTCCGAGTGCGCGTGACGCCACCTGAATGCGGCCCGTCTCGAGGCCTTTCATCATCTGCGAGAATCCCTGTCCCGCAATGCCGCCCAGGATCGCCGAGGGTGGCACCCGGTAGCCGTCGAATGACAGTTCGCAACTCTCCACTCCTTTGTAACCGAGCTTGGGTAGATCACGCGAGACCGTGAGCCCCGGCCCGTGCTCGACAAGCAGTATCGAGATGCCTTTATGGCGCGGGGTCGCTTTCGGGTCGGTCTTGCTTAGCAGCGCGATCAGCCCGGACCGCCGGGCGTTGGAAATCCACGTCTTCGAGCCGTTGACGACAAGGTCCGAGTCGCCGGGCTCGGAGGGCAGCGCGGTCGTCGTCATGTTCTGCAGATCGCTGCCGCCGCCCGGCTCGGTGAGCGCCATTGTCGTGCGAAGCTCACCGGTGGCCATCGGCGCCAGGTAGCGCCGCTTCTGCTCGTCGGTGCCGAACAGCGTCAGCAGCTTGGCCACCACCGTGTGGCCGCCCATCGCGCCGGCCAGGCTCATCCAGCCGCGCGCCAACTCCTGGGTGACCAGCACGTAGCACGGCATCGACACCGGGGTCCCGCCGTACTCCTCGGGCACCGCCAACCCGTAGATGCCGATGCGCTTCATCTGCTCGATCCACGCTTCGGGATACTCTCCTGCATGCTCGACTTCGCGCACCGTCGGCCTGACCTCTTTATCGACGAACTCGCGCACCGTCGCAACCAGCATCGTCTCGTCGTCGTTCAAACCCGTGCCCATCCGGCAATGGTGGCATGCCCATGACAGTCGGCCCGTACTTCGACCAGGTGCACACCGGCCAGGTCTTCACCGGTGCGCCGTCGATGACGATCACAGCCGGCCTGGCCGCCGTGCATCAGAGCATCCTCGGTGACCGGTTGCGGTTGCCACTGGACGCCGAGCTGTCCGCCGCGGTCACCGGGCTGCCGGCGGCGCTGGCGCATCCGGGCTTGGTCTGCGACGTCGCGATCGGCCAGTCGACGCTGGCCACCCAACATGTCAAGGCCAACCTGTTCTACCGCGGGCTGACGTTCTTCCGCTTTCCCGCGATCGGTGACACGTTGTTCACCCGCACCGAGGTCGTCGGGCTGAAGAAGAACTCTCGACGACCCGGTCGGGCGCCCACCGGCCTGATGGCTCTCCGCATCACCACCATCGACCAGGCCGATCGGCTGATCCTCGATTTCTACCGCTGCGCGATGCTGCCGCTGAGCCCCGACGCCGACCCCGACGGCTCGGACCATGACGACGACCTGTCGACGATCGGTGCCGATCTGGCTGCGCCACCGTCGGCGGCCGCCGATTGGAACGGCGAGGCCTTTCGAGAACGGGTCACCGGGCCGCACTTCGATGCTGACCTGGCGGGATCGGTATTGCAGAGTAGTGCCGACGTGGTCAGCAGTGCGCCGGAACTGGCTCGCATCACCTTGAATATTGCTGGCGTGCATCATGATTCGCGCCTCGGGGGACGTCGCCTGGTCTACGGCGGGCACACCATCGGGCTGGCGCTGGCGCAGGCCAGCAAGCTGTTGCCCAATCTTGCGACCGTGCTGGGCTGGCAGTCCTGCGATCACACCGCGCCGGTGTATGAGGGTGACACCCTCTACAGCGAGCTGCACATCGAATCCGCCGAGCCGACCGGCGGCGGCGGGGTTTTGGGATTGCGGTCGCTGGTGTACGCGGTCAGTGACAATCCCGACGAGCCACGGCAAGTCCTCGACTGGCGTTTCACGGCGCTGCAGTTCTAAGACGCTGAACGGCGGCGCGCACACTAATGGTCGTGGACGTGGCTTCAGACTGGGCCCGCAGCGGGCTGGCCTATTTGACCGGCTCGCCTGACGGGCCGCCCGAGTTCTCGCGCGCCGCTGTGCTGACCGAAGCCCGCCGGGCAGCCGCCGATATCCTCGGGCTTCTCGGCGTCGAGATCGACGCCGCCACGATTCTGGCGGGCCGGGCCGCGATCCTCGGGCTGACCCGCGGGGGCCGTATCTCGGCCGGTGGCGCCACCCGACTGCTACGCACCGTTGACGGCTGGTGCGCCATCGCATTGCCACGCGACGACGACGTCGCGGCGCTACCGGCGTTGCTGGAGGTCGACGCGCTCACCGGCAATCCATGGGCAATGCTATCCCGTTGGACAGCAACGCATTCGACCGACGCTGTAGTAGACCGCGCCCGCCTTCTTGACATCGCGGTCGCGGCGTTGGGCGAAGCCGTAGCGGAGCCACCCACCGTGCGGCGCTTCGGCACCAGAGCCGGGCCGCGACCGGCCGACGGGCTACTGGTGGCAGATTTGTCGTCGTTGTGGGCCGGGCCGCTGTGCGGTCAGCTGCTCGTTCGCGCGGGCGCTGTCGTCGTCAAAGTGGAGAGCCCCGGCCGACCGGATGGCACCCGACGCGGCGAACCGGCCTTCTTCGATTGGATGAACGCCGGAAAGCTCTCGTATTGCGTGAATTTCGACAGCGACGCTGATGCGTTGCGTCGACTGCTACATGTCGCTGACATCGTGATCGAAGGTTCACGGCCCGCGGCGCTGCGACGCCGCAGGCTAAGTGCCCAGGACCTACCCGGGCATCCTGGCCGAATCTGGTTGCGTATCAGAGGCTATCGTGATCAGCCCGACCGACTCGCGTTCGGGGATGACGCGGCGGTCGCCGGCGGGCTGGTTGGCGCTGCCGCCGACGGACCATTGTTTTGTGGCGACGCGGTCGCGGACCCGCTCAGCGGGCTGGAGGCCGTCCGCGCGGTGGGGGAGTCGCTGCGCCGCGGTGGCGGCGAGGTGATCGAGGTGTCGATGGCTCAGGTGGCGGCCCGATACGCGGCCCTGCCGCCGTCGCCGGATTCTGACGCGCCGGCCGAGTCGCCTACGCTGCCGCCAGCTGCTTCGGCGGCGTCGACGCTGGGAGCCGACAACGCCGCAGTTGAATTACTTGTTTCCGAAAGACTCTGTACATCATGCTGATTCAGCACGCGGTGACGATCGACGGTGCAGCCGTCGACCTCCGGGTGGGGGAATCGATCGACGAGGTCGCCGATACGTTGCCGCCACGGCCGGGCGAGGATGTGCTGGACGCAGCGGGTGGGACGGTGCTGCCCGGTCTGCATGACCACCATGTGCACGTGTTTTCCGCGGCCGCCGCGGCGACGTCGCTCAGGGTGGGCCCGCCGCAGGTCCGCGGCCGCGACGGACTGGCCGCCGCACTGGCGAACGCCGAAGCCGGCGAAGACGGCTGGATCCGCGCCGTGGGCTACCACGAATCGGTTGCCGGACCGCTGGACCGCGGCGTGCTGGACGACGTGGCTCCGGCGGTGCCAGTGCGCGTTCAGCATCGCAGCGGCGTGTTGTGGATCCTCAACTCGGCGGGTCTGGAGCGTGTCGGTCTGGCCGAGCATCCGGACGGCCGGCTGCGCAGCAGCGAACCGTGGGCACAGGCCCTGGGCCGCAGCGAGACCAGCCTGACCGGGCTCGGCGAACGGCTCAGCCGCCACGGGGTTACCGGAATCACAGATGCCACACCGGATCTCGCTATTGCCGACATAATGCGATTGTCGGAGCTGCACCGGCACGGTGACCTTAGTCAGCGCGTGCATTGCCTGGCCCCGGGTAAACGGATCCTGCATGACGACGCCCTGGACCTCGAGGAGCTGGTCGGCTGGATCGCCGACCGGCACCGCGACGTCCATCCGGTGGCCATCCACTGCGTCACCGCCGCGCAATTGGTGGTCACCATCGCTGCGCTGCGCGAAGCCGGCTCCAGGCCGGGCGATCGTATCGAGCATGCCGCTGTGGTTCCGTCGGATTGTCTCGCTGATCTGGCCCATCTCGGGGTGACCGTGGTGACCCAACCCAATTTCGTTGCCGAGCGCGGTGATCAGTATCTCGATGAGATCCCGGCCGCCGAACACGGTCAACTCTGGCGGGTCGCCTCGCTGCTCGACGCGGGCATCGCGGTGGCACTGTCCACCGATATGCCCTTCGGTAACGGTGACCCGTGGGCGGCGATCCGGGCCGCGGTGCACCGCCGCACGCCCGGCGGAGCTGTCCTGGGCGTTGACGAACGTGTCTCTGCGCGAACGGCTTTGGCGATGTTCCTGGGCCGGCCCGATCATCCCACCCAACTGCGAACCCTTGAACCCGGCCAGCCGGCGGACCTGTGCGTGCTGAGCGTGCCGCCCGAGACCGCGCTCGCCGAATTGGACTCAGCGATGGTGGCCGCAACCGTCGTCAGCGGGCAAATGGTCTACGCGACGAGGTAAGTCAAGAGATTTCGCCGACGAGATAGCGCTGCAACGTCGGTGCGACCGCGTCGACCAGAGTGTCGACATCCATGGACTGAATCGGCTCGACGCGCACCACGTAGCGCATGATGCCCACCCCGACAACTTGCGACGAACACAGCGCGGCACGAAACGTGATCTGGTCGGCGCCGAGCGCCTTGAGTAGTGGGTCGAAGATCGGACCGATGAACAGCCCCTGTGCGACGTCGACCGTTTTGGCCAGCCCCGCTGTGGCGATCGCGCCGGCAGCGAATGGACCACCGCCGGTGGCATCCCAGGTGGTGATCAGCGTCTGCAGCGTTCGTCGACCCGCCTGGTTCACCCCGCCCTGGATGATCCTGTCGATGAAGTCCGGCGTCCGGAACGGGAGGCGCAGCGTGCGTGCCACCGGGTCAAGGATCCCACGAAACGGGATTTCGGGAGGGGTCACGCTGTCAGGATGGGCGCGAATCAGGCAAAGTTCAAGCATCGACCCAGGCGCGTCACCTGATCAGTGCGGCAGCTCGCGAAACGGTGTGTTCTTGTACGGGTCAGGCTCTTTCGGCAGGCCCAGCACCCGTTCGCCGACGATGTTGCGTTGAATCTGATCGGTGCCGCCGCCGATCGAGGTGAAGTAGGCGTTCAGCG
>NZ_JBYCLA010000318.1:0-4931 GCF_057473665.1 Mycobacterium sp. TH-M25 | reverse complement strand
GATCTAGCGACTCGACGTAGTTGCGAGACCCGACCAGGCCGAGTTCTTCGGCGCCCCAGAAGCCGAATCGCACGGCGTTGTGGATGGCCGGCGACGGGCCCAATTGCAGCGCGGTTTCGAGCACCGCGGCGACACCGGATCCGTCGTCGTTGATGCCGGGTCCTTCCGGGACGCTGTCGAGGTGCGCTCCGGCCATCACCACATCGCTGGCCGAGCCGGTCTTGGTCTGCGCGACTACGTTGCGCGCCGAAATGGTCTTGGTGTCCGCGGACAGGTGAACCGTCGCGGGCCCGACGCTCGAACGAAGCAGCGCCCCATCCGATTTAGTGACTCCGACGACCGGGATCTTGACGCTGTTGGCCTCCCCCAACGTGCCGGCAATATGGTCTTCGACCACGTTGTCCGCAACAACCATCGCCAACGCGCCGCGCTGGGCTGCGGCGCCCGCCTTCTGCGCGAACGGGCACGCGCCACGATCCACCATCACGACGGCGCCGTTGACCGGGAGGTGGTCGTAGTCGCCGGCGGCACAGCCCGGACTTCCGTCGGCCGGGACGGCGACCAGGGGACCCGTCACCCCTGCCGCTGGGGTGCCGACGCTGTACTCCAGTGCCTGGGCGCCAAGCTTCTTGTCGCCGACGGTCACATCGCCGGGCTCGGCGTGAAATACGTGCGCGTCGAACGGCATGGTCTGGACGTCGAACCCCTTGGCCCGCAGCTTGCCCACGACGTAGTCCACACTGGCGTCGTAGCCCGGAGTCCCGACCGCGCGAGTGTTGTTGTTGACGTTGGCGATGTCCTGCAACTTCGTCAGGTGGGCCATCATCGCGTCGGTGGTCACCCGCCCGCGCAGTCCGGTGGCGAAATCCGGGCCCGAACTCCGGTTCAGCGCATCGGAGTGGCCGGAGGCCGCGCACCCGCCGGTTGCCAGCATGAGAGTCGCCACCGCGACGAGTATCGGTGTTGATTTGATAGCCATCGCGCCCCAGGCTAGCCGCACCTGGCCTGTTCTGCGGGATCGTCGCGCAGCAGATACGCGTGGATGGTGGTGCCGGCAGCTGTCGCGTGGGTGCGTAGCAGGTCGGCGATCGCGTTCACGACGAACAGCCCGTAGCTCCCGACACCGCCGGCTACGGTCGGGTGTCGACGGCCGGCGAGCGGGTCCGCCCACCGGCTCGTGTCGCGGGTCTCGCAGACCACGAACCCGCTTTCGACCCAGAACGCCAGGCGGCACGGGCCGCCAACCTGGTCGAGGCTGTTGGTGGCCAGTTCGGTCGCCAGGAGCAGCAGGTCGGCGATCCGGTCCGCCGACATACCGACCAGCCGCCCGTAACGTTCCGCGCATCGGCGGGCGCCGGCCAGGTCCATCGCGCGCTCGACGGTGTACGTCACCGCGGCGGAGTTGGTCGCCAGCGGCTGGTTGCATTTGTCGAGGGCGGCGTCGACGGCGTAGTCGGGGCAGTGTCGGCGCGCACCGCCCTGCCAGAGCTGCGGATGGGTGAGGCGGACGTCGGCCAAGATGCTCGCGTCCAAACCCGACACGTCGTAAGGGCATAACCCTGTGACCGCCGAACCTGAGAACGCGATGTTGCTGAGCGCCTCGTGTTGCAGGCAGGCCAGGTATTCCGACTCCGTCCGGCCCGCCCACGCCGACTCGGCGATTACCCGCACGGGCTGGTCTGAATGCGCGTCGACGAAGGCATGCTGACCCGCGATGATGCGCCCGGGATTGCGGCCGAAATCGGTGATGTCGGCCATCGTCACCTCGTCCGCGGCGGCTCCCAGCTCGCTGCGAAGTGCGGACAGCTTATCCCCCGGGACCGCGAGCATGACGGGCTCATGTCGGCTGAGGCCGTCCTCGATGAAGTGCACCAGCGAATCGATGTATTCGCGCTCTGATTCATACAGGAGCGCCGAATGGTCGAATCTGCGACTGTGCACGTGGGCTTTCGGTGTCATCGACGGACAATTCCCTCGGCAGTGTTTGCTGCGTGGTCGCAGGTTGGGTTACCCAAGTGCCGAAAACCTAATCAGGCTAACCTAATCTGCTGCACGATCAAGTCTGCGGTGGCGCGCATGCCTGCGGCATTGGGGTGAAAAGGCGCGGGACGCCAAGGCAACGGCCAACCCGCACCGACCGTCCAGGGATCCGCCGACCAGGCGTGGTGCCCGCGGCTGGCCTGGCCCGCACGCACCACCTCGCATCCGGTGGCCTGCGCGGCCGCCGCGGTGGCCTCCTCCAGTCGTCGGGCGACCAACCGGCCCACATCGGCATGTTCGGCCGACAGCGGTGCGGCCGCGACACCAGACGGTGGTAGCAGGGTCAGATAGTCGACAAACATCACCCGGGCCCGCGGCGCACGCCGGCGCACCTCGGTTCCGACCGCGCACAACGCGTCGCCGATCCCGTCGAGCGCCTTTTCTCGCGCCTCGCGATCGAGCAAGCTGCGGATGGCCGGCAGCTTTCGCGCCAGGGCCGGCAGCGCAGCGCCCATCAACAGCGGCACATACCCGACGTCGTTCCCGCCGATGGTGACGGTGACGAATTCCTCGGAGCCGTCCAGCGCCTCGACCTGCGGCGGGGCGTGACGCTGCCGCTCGGCGAGCACGTTGGCCGTGGTGGCCCCCGAGAAGGTGACGTCGACCAGGTCGAGGCTCAGCCGTTCGGCGACCAGATGGGCGTAGTTGCGCGCCGACCGGCCCGATCCACCCGGCGCACCCGGGGCGGACGGCGTGATACCGGGACCGGCCGCCATCGAACTACCCAGCGCCACATAGCGCCTCACCGGCTGACGCTCAATTGCCCGGCTCCTCGGCGGGCCGCATCGTCGTCCGGGCGGGACTCGAAGCCTGCGCCCAGAACCGTTTGGGAATGCGGCCGGCGCGCCGGGCGAGGTATCCCGCGGTGACGGCGGCTGCCATCGCGGCGGCCATCGCGGGCGGATCGGCGGCACGAGTCACCGCGGTGGCCAGTAGCACTGCGTCGCAGCCCAATTCCATCGCGAGCGCAGCGTCGCTGGCGGTCCCGATACCCGCGTCGAGCACAACGGGAACGCCGGATTGGGCGACGATCATCTCGATGTTGTGTGGGTTGGCGATGCCCAGGCCGGTACCGATCGGCGAGCCGAGCGGCATCACCGCCACGCACCCGGTGTCCTCGAGCCGCTTGGCCAGTGCCGGGTCGTCGTTGGTGTAGGGCAGCACGACAAAGCCGTCGTCGACCAATTGTTCTGCGGCCCGGACTAATTCGATAGCATCGGGCAGCAGTGTGCGCTCGTCGGCGATCACTTCTAACTTGACCCATTCGGTGCCGAGCGCCTCGCGGGCGAGTTGCGCCGTGAGCACCGCTTCGGCCGCGCTGCGACAGCCCGCGGTGTTGGGCAGCGGCGTAATACCCAGCCGGCTCAGCAGATCGAGCATGCCGGTGCCGCCCTCGGCGTCGACACGACGCATCGCGACGGTGGTCAGTTCGGTGCCGGAGGCGATCAAAGCCTCTTCGAGGACGGCCAGGTTGGCCGCTCCCCCGGTGCCCATGATCAGCCGGGAAGCGAAGCTGCGCCCGGCGATGGTCAGCTTCTGGTGCCCACCGCGACGATGCGGGTCGCCACAATCCGGTGCGGTGTGGGCACAGTCACATTCAGCCACCCTGCACCGCCGTGACGATCTCGATCTGCGCCCCCTCGGACAGGGTGGTGGCCCAGCGTGATCGCGGCAGCACCGCATGGTCGACCGCGACCGCGACGCCGCGGTCCGGGAAACCCAGCGACTGCAGCAGCGCCGCGACCGTCGTCTGTTCGTCCACCTCGACTTGCGCGGCGTTCACCTTGATGATCATGCGCCGCTCCTCCTGCCCGTTTCGATCGCACTGCCTGTCTATCGTCACCGGCGGGAGGATCATGAGTGCGCTCCCACCGGAATGAGTTCGGAAACAATCTGTTCAGCAGTCCACGGCGCCAGCAGAAAACCGGAGCGGCCGTGGCCGGCGGCGACCCATGTCCGCGCGTCCAAGCGTTGCACCAACGGCAGGTTGTCCGGCGTCATCGGGCGCAGACCGGCGATGCACTCGACGAACTCGTACTCCCCGAGTGCCGGCAGCACCGCGCACGCGTCGTCGAGCAGGTCGCGCACGCCGGACACCGTGGGTGCGGTGTCGTGGCCGTGCTCGTACTGCGTGGCGCCGACCACCACCCCGTCGACGCGTGGCACCACGTACACCTGACGTCCGTGCACGCGGGCCCGGATTACCCGCTGCGGCAACGGCATACACCCCTTACGCCAGCGCAATCGCAGCACCTCGCCCTTCACCGGCCGAATCGGCAGACCCGGCCACAACACCGGGGCATCGATCCCGTTGGCGATCACGACCGCGTCGGCTCGCACGGCATCCAGGTCGGCCACCGGCCCGTCCCACTCGACGCCGAGCCGCTCGCACGCCGCCGACAGCGCATCCAGCAGGCCGCGATTGTCCACCGCGAGCTCGGTCGGGGCCCGGAAGCCATGCCGAATACCTTGCGCCAGCATCGGTTCCACGTCGCGGACCGCGGAATCCCAGACCACCGGATGCCCCTGCGCAGACAGCCAGTCGGCGACCGTGCGCAGATCGGCGACGTCGGCGCGGTCGACGGCGACCACCAGCGACTCATGCGCCGTGATCACCTGCGCGGGCAGGCCGTCGGCGAATCCGTCCCGCCACAGCCGCAGCGATTCCAGCCCCAGTTCCAGCAGCCGCTCCTCACCGGGCCAGCCCTCGCTGTGGGGGGCCAGCATTCCGGCGGCCGCCCACGAGGCCCCAGGTTTCCCGGAGCGATGCACCCGCACCGACCAGCCCGCCTGGGCCGCGCGGCGCGCCACGGACAGCCCGATGACGCCGCCGCCGATGACGGCCAGCGATCCCGCGCCCGGTGGCATGTTCGCTCCCTTCGCCGGCATGA
>NZ_JBYCLA010000317.1:0-7769 GCF_057473665.1 Mycobacterium sp. TH-M25 | reverse complement strand
CCGATCCGCCGTGGAAGACGAAGTCGAATGGTTTGGAGCCGTCGGCCAGGCCAAGCTTGGCGGATGCCACTTTCTGGCCCTGGTCGAGGATGTCGGGCCGGAGCTTGACGTTGCCCGGCTTGTAGACGCCGTGCACGTTGCCGAAGGTGGCGGCCAGCAGGTAGTGACCGTGCTCGCCGTGGCCCAGGGCGTCGATGGTCTTCTCGAAGTCGTCGGGGGTGGTGTAGAGCTTGTCGTTGATCTCGGCCTCGACGCCGTCTTCCTCGCCGCCCACGACGCCGATCTCGACCTCCAGGACGATCTTGGCGGCGGCGGCCAGCTTCAGCAGTTCCTGCGCGATTTCCAGGTTCTCGTCGATCGGCACCGCCGAGCCGTCCCACATGTGCGACTGAAACAGCGGGTGCTGACCGGCCGCGACCCGCTCGGCCGAGATGGCCAGCAGCGGACGCACGTAGGTGTCCAGCTTGTCCTTGGGGCAGTGGTCGGTGTGCAGGGCCACGTTGATCGGGTACTTGGCCGCGATGACATGGGCGAACTCGGCCAGCGCCACAGCGCCGGTGACCATGTCCTTGACGCCCAGGCCGGAAGCGAATTCGGCTCCGCCGGTGGAGAATTGGATGATGCCGTCACTGCCGGCGTCGGCGAAACCCTTGATCGCGGCGTTGACGGATTCCGAGCCGACGCAGTTGATCGCCGGAAAGGCGTACTCGTTGTCCTTGGCGCGTTGCAGCATCTCCGCGTAGACATCTGGCGTTGCGATGGGCATGCGGCTTCCTTCCTGACGTGTTGGGCATCAGTATCGCAATAGCTCGGGCCGGTCCGCAGCCCGCCCGGTAAAGGCCGGCCGTCAGCGCCGGTATCTTGATGACCGTGATCACCACTGTGGTGGCTATGCCCAACATTCTCGACCCCATGTACTGGATCGGCCCCCAGGGGCTGTTCGCATCGGCCGTACTGCCGACGATCCTGGCCATCGTCTTCGTCGAGACCGGTCTGCTGTTCCCGCTGCTGCCCGGTGAGTCGTTGCTGTTCACCGGCGGTCTGCTGGCCGCCCACGGCACACTCGACATCTGGGTGCTGGCCCCGGCCGTGGCGCTGACCGCGATCGCCGGCGACCAGACCGGGTACTTCATCGGCCGCCGGATCGGCCCGGCGCTGTTCAAGAAGGAAGACTCGCGCTTCTTCAAGCAGCACCACGTGACCGAGTCGCACGCGTTCTTCGAAAAGTACGGGCCCGCGGCGATCATCCTGGCCCGGTTCATGCCGTTCGTCCGCACGTTCACACCCGTCGTCGCCGGGGTGTCGTACATGCGCTACCCGGTGTACCTGGCCTTCGACATCGTCGGCGGCGTCCTGTGGGGTGGCGGCGTCACGCTCGCAGGCTACTTCCTGGGAAATGTGCCGGCCATCCACCAGAACCTGGAAAAGATCGTCCTGGCGATCCTGTTCGTGTCGATGATTCCCGCGTTCATCGCGACCGGTCGCGCATACCTGAAACGACGTCGGGCCGCCCGGCTCACGTCATCGCGGTGAATGCTTGCAGCAGTTCGCTGATGCCTTGCAAGGCCTCTGTTGGCGTGGGATCCGGCGTGGGCAGGAAGCCGTAGAGGTATCCGGCTTCGGCGACGTCGGTCAACGACGGGTTTTGCAGCAGCGGAGTGATTGTGTAGGTGTCGGGGTTCGCCAGGTCGGCGAGGAAGTTGCTGACGCCGGTGTGCAGGCCGGCGCCCAGCGCGGTGGCCAGTTCGCCGAGATTGATGTTCGGAAGGAATCCGGCAGTGCTGACAACATCGGCGTTGCCCGACGCCCAGCCCTGGTCGATGCTGCCGTAGCCGAGGTTCACCAGAATTTGGGTGTCAGGTTCAAGCAGGTCATACAGGGGCTGTCCGATGATGGGGATCAACCGCAGGGGATCCAACAACGGCAGGCTATCGGCCGGAATGATGTAGTAGTTGACCATGGTGTCGGCCGCTGAGGTCGGCAGTTGGATGGCGTTGCTGATTTGCTCCGGAGTGAGGCTCAAATACGTCCCGTGCTCGTAGATGAAGCCCAGCGACGCGTTGAGGTCGGAGAGCAGATCGATCGGATACTTCGGGAAATCGGCGACACCGTCGTACTCGGCGGTGTAGACGTCGGTCGGGTACAGATCGTTCGGGGTCGCGACGTTGGCCTGCAGATACGCCGGGTACAGGTTGCTCGTCACGATCTCCGACCCGCCGTTAGGGTTGTCCGGATCGCCGATCAGCACGAAGTGCACGTCGCCGCTCGGCACACCCTGGCCGGCCAGTTCACGCATCACCTCAGACGAGATCGAGGAACTCTGCGAGTAGCCGAAAACGACGAGCGGGTTCTGCGCGCTCAGGTCTCCACTGTTGTAGTCCTGCAGGATCGTGGAGTCGAGAATCTGCTCGCCCCGCGATTCGGACGTGGCACTTGCATTTTCGGGGGTGAACAGCGATTGCAGAGTGCCGGTGAAGCCGCGCGGCTGCAGAAACAGCGTGTCGGCGGCGTCGAGATAGAGCTGACTCGGCTGCGGAATACTGGTGCCGCCCATCAACAACGCCGTGCCGTCCCCCAGCGGCAGATCAGCACTGGTGTCAACCAGTCGCACCGTGTCCGTCCGGATCGGGACTGACGTCGCCGTCGAAGGCACCAAACCGGCTATGGCGGCGGCGAATAAACACCAGATGAAACCGAGAGACCGCAATGTCGGCTCCTTCCACGACCCCGACGAGAGTAATACACGCGTAGAATAAGGCATCGGGGATGCAGCCACACCCGAATGCGGGCGCCCTCGGTCGGCGACGATGTCAGGCCGTGCGAAAACCCATCCCCACGCCGTTCATGCAGTAGCGCAGTCCGGTCGGTGGCGGGCCGTCATTGAAGACGTGGCCGAGATGGCCGCCACAGTTACTGCAGAGCACCTCGGTGCGCGACATTCCCATGCTGTTGTCCGGCCGCTCGATCACCGCGTTGCCCAGCACCTGGTAGAAGCTGGGCCAGCCGGTGCCGCTCTCGAATTTCGTTGCCGACGAGTACAGGGCCTGCCCGCAGCCCGCGCAGGTAAAGGTCCCGGATCGATGCTCGTCGTTGAGCGGGCTGCTGTAGGGCCGCTCGGTGCCCGCGTTGCGCAGCACGTCGTAGGCCGCCGGCGACAGCAGTTGGCGCCACTGCTGTTCGGTGTGGTCGACCGCAAACGTCTTGGCCGGGCCGGCTGGGGCGCCGGTCGCGTTGACCGCGGTCAAAGCGCCCGCACCGGCGAACACACCGAACGCGGCGCCGAGCAGGATGTTGCGTCGGGTAGCCATGACGCCCATCGTACGGCGGTGCGGTCAGACGGCGACGGTGAAATCACACCCGGTTTTGGCGCGAACGTCGGCGACGGTGACACCGGGGTGTAACTCGATCAACGTCAGGCCCTGGTCGGGTCCGACGTCGAAGACGCACAGGTCGGTGATGATCATGTCGACGACGGCCTTGCCGGTGACGGGCAGCGTGCACTGCCGGAGGATTTTCGGGCTGCCGTCTTTGGCGGTGTGGTCCATCACGACGATCACCCGCTTGACGCCCGACACCAAATCCATTGCCCCACCGGGCCCTTTGACCATTTTGCCGGGCACCGTCCAGTTGGCCAGGTCGCCGTTCTCGGCAACCTGTAAGCCGCCCAGGATGGACAGGTCGATGTGGCCGCCGCGAATCATCGCAAACGAGTCCGCGCTGGAAAAGAAGCTCGACCCGGGCAGGCTGGTGACGGTCTGTTTGCCGGCGTTGACCAGATCGGGGTCGACGCCGTCCTCGGCCGGGTAGGCGCCGATGCCCAGCAGCCCGTTCTCGGACTGCAGCGTGACGGTGATGTCGTCGGGAATGAAGTTGGCCACCAACGTCGGAATGCCGATACCCAGGTTGACGTAGTAGCCGTCGCGCAACTCTTTGGCGGCGCGTTGCGCCATGATTTTGCGAATCGGGCTGTCGCTCTTGACCGCGGCGCCGCCGCTGGTGGTGCGGAACTCGATGCGCTTCTCATAGCCGGGGCCTTCGATGATGCGGTCGACGTAGATGCCCGGCGTGTGGATCTGGTCGGGATCCAGTTCTCCGACCTCGACCAGGTCCGCCAGCTCGGCAATGGTCACCGCGGCGCAGGTGGCGATCATCGGGTTGAAGTTGCGGGCGGTCTTGCGGTAGATCAGGTTGCCCGCCTTGTCGCCCTTCCACGCCTTGACGATCGCCACATCGGCCCGAATTCCTTCTTCCAGAACGTATTCCATGCCATTGAAGACCCGGGTGTCTTTACCCTCGGCAAGTGTGGTGCCAAAACCCGTCCGGGTGTAGAAGCCGGGAATGCCTGCGCCGCCGGCACGTAATTTCTCGGCGAGCGTCCCTTGCGGCGTCAGAACGAGGTCGAGTTCCCCGGCCAGCACCTGACGTTCGAACTCCTTGTTCTCCCCCACGTAGGAGGCGATCACCGTGGACACCTGACGTGCCTTGAGTAGCAACCCCATGCCGAAATCATCGACGCCGGCATTGTTTCCGACGATGGTGAGGTCCTTGACGCCACTGTCGACCAGGGTCCGGATCAGATTCTCCGGAATGCCGCACAAGCCGAAACCACCTGCGGCAATGGTGATTCCATCCGTCAACAGGCCGCGCAATGCCGACTCTGCGTCGGCGTGGACTTTACTCATCGCGGGTCCCTTCGGTTACCTCGTGAGCGGCCTCCATCAGCATCCAACCGGACAGTTGCACGGACAGGTCACGCTCGGGAATTTCCGACGCGGCGACGGCGCCCGCCACGAAGTGCGCCTGCACACCCCCTGCCGTCGGCAGGTCGGCGGGACGGTCCCAGAACGGCCCGAACAACGGCAATCCCTCGACGGTCTGACGGTTGTCCCACGCTGACTGCGCCGACGTGAGCACGATGCGGCGGGCGGTGTCGCGGGCCTTGACGTCGTCGGGGGAATCTCCCGGCAGCGTCGTGGCCACCAGCGCCAGATAGCGGGCCGTGATGCCCGAGAACAGTCCGCCGTCGCCACCGCCGGCACCGTGGATCACGCCGCCGGGCGCCATGTGTTGCTCGACCGCGGCCACCAGGCGGTGCACCCGCGGCGCGTGCCGGCCGTCACGGGTGCGGGCAGCCAACTCGGTTTCCAGGCCGAGCACCACGCCCTGGCAATAGGTGTATTCGGCGCGGACCAGCGAGCCCGCTTTGATGCCGTCGAACACCAGGTGGGTCTCGGGGTCGATCAGCGTCGCGTCGATCCAGTCGGCCATCTGCTGGGCTCGGCGCAACCGATCGCCGCAGCGGGCCAAAAAGATTGCGGCCGGGCCGTTGGCCGGGGCGTTGAAGAACTGATCCTGCTTGCGCCACGGGATACCGCCGCCGTCCTCGGGCACCCATGCCCGGACCAGTTGGTCGCTGAGCTTGCGCAGGGCGCGCTCGCGATCGACGTCCGCGATCCGCGACGCCCGCTGCAGCGCCAGCGCCAGCCAGGCCATGTCGTCGTAATAATTGTTGACCCAGGATCCATTGTTGCGCAAGCGATGTGCGCGGATCTGCCGCGCGATCCTGACGCGGCGTTCGGGTTGCGGATCGCGCAGCTGGGCGTCGAGGAGACAGTCCAGCAGATGCGCCTGCCACCAGTAGTGCCAGCCGCCGAACCACCTGTCGCGCCGGGTCGCGGGCCAGCCCACCACGCCGAGTTGGGTGCCGGGCAGCGCCCACAGCTTCTTGTGATGGCGACCTACGACAGCGGCCTCCGCGCTGACCGCCCGGTTGACCCAGACCTGATCCATGTCTGCAGATCCTGCCCTACTCACCCTTCCCAAGCCCGAGAGATATCCCCGTGCCGGCAGATCCAGGCGTGCATCGCGATGCCCGCCGCGACGGCGACGTTGATACTGCGGGTCGATCCGAACTGCGCGATCGAGACGATCAGGGCGGCGCCGTCGCGCGCGGCGTCGCTGATGCCGGGGCCTTCCTGGCCGAACAGCAGTAGGCAGTCCCGCGGCAGCGCCGTCTGCTCCAGCCGGGCCGCACCCGGGACGATGTCGACGGCGACCGTCGTCAGGCCGGCGCTCGCGGCGAAGCTCAGTAGCGCGGCGGTGTCGTCGTGGTGGCGCAGTCGCTGATAGCGATCGGTGACCATGGCGCCGCGGCGATTCCACCGGCGACGGCCGACGATGTGGACGGTGTCGACGGCGAATGCGTTGGCGGCGCGCACCACGCCGCCGATGTTGGCGTCCTGACCGAAGTTCTCGATCGCCACGTGCAGCGGGTGCCTGCGCTTGTCGATGTCGGCGACGATCGCCTCCCGGGTCCAGTATCGGTAGGCGTCGACGACGTTGCGGGAATCGCCGTCGCGCAGCAACTCCGGGTCATAGCGTGGGTCGTCGGGCAGGTCCCCCTGCCACGGCCCGACACCGGCCGCTGGAACGCTCCACTCGGTGGGGCCCGGCTGGCTCATGTGGTGGTCCACACCGCGGCGTGGGTGCCGACGATCGCGACCGTGGCGTAGAGCAATGCCTCGTTGAGGTCGCCCTGGGTGCACAGCGACGCGTTGACGTGCACGGCGTCCAGCGACGCCTCGGGCAGGATCAGCACCGAGGACCCATAGGCTGCGCAGGCGGGGTTCAGGCCCGGCGGCGGCAGCGTGGGCGAGGCGAGCAGCATCATCGGCCCGCCGCGGTGGGCGGAGTCGTCGCGATATTTGGCCGCGATGGTGTCGGCCTGCAGGCCGAGCAGCATGTAACCGCTGCCGTTGAACGCGGCCGGGTCGCCGAGCGAGGACTGGGTCAACGGGGTGCCGTCGGCCCGCCACGCCGCGATGCTGGTGGTTGTGACCACCATGCCGGTGTCGCTTTCCTTGGTCGGCAGGACACCGACTGGGAACGCCGCCGGATAGGCCGCCGCGGTGTCGGCGATACGGTCACGCGGCGAATAGAGGTAGACGCCGCGCACAGCCGCGCGGTCTTTCATCGGGCCCAGGCAGACCGTGCCGGTCAGCCGGTTGCCGCCGGGCGCGGAAAGCGATTGGACGACCAGGTTTTTGACCCCGTCGCAGCTGCCGATGCCGGTAGCCTCCAGCGGATGCGCCAGCGCGCCGTACAACCCGAACCGGATATCGCGCGGGTCGGCATGCGGCTTCGCCGCGTCGGTCGGCGCCGCGTCGACGTCGACGAGCACATCGTCGTCCTGCCAGCGCAGGTTCGAGATCGAGGTGTTCCAGCCCAGCACCGCGAGCGACTCCCCCAGTCGTGCGGCAGCCGCGCCGTAGACCTGCCGGTGCACGACGGCATTCGAGCAGCCGCAGACCAGCGCCAGCGTCGCGATCATCGCCAGGACAGCGCGCACCGCGGCTAACCCACCCCGAGGTCCGCCAGCCCCAGCACGCTGCGGTACGGGAACCCTTCGGCCTCAATGGCTTCGGCCGCCCCGGTGGCCCGGTCGACGACCGTCGCCACGCCGACCACTTCGGCGCCGGCCGCCAGCACCGCCCGCACCGCGGCCAGCGCCGACCCGCCGGTGGTGCTGGTGTCCTCGACCACCAGCACCCGATGTCCGGCTACCTCGGGCCCTTCGATAAGACGTTGCATGCCATGGGCTTTCACCGACTTACGTACGACAAAAGCATCGATCGGGCGACCCGGGGCGTGCATGACGGCGGTGGCGACCGGGTCGGCACCCAGAGTGAGGCCGCCGACCGCGACGTAATCCCAGTCGGCGGTCAGTTCCCGGACCAGTCGACCGATCAACGGAGCCGCCCGGTGGTGCA
>NZ_JBYCLA010000316.1:0-9303 GCF_057473665.1 Mycobacterium sp. TH-M25 | reverse complement strand
GTCGTCGGACCACAGCGGCGCCAAATCGCCTATACCGCGGTCGATCCAGTCACCGACCAGCTTGACCCAGCCATCGCCGCGCTGAGCCTGCAGCGCCACCGCATCCGGGAGCTGAGACTCGTCCTCGATGTCGATCGGCAGGCCCGGGATATACCGCTTGGGCCGGGCCAGGTGCTGGCCGGCCCGGATGATGCGGGGCAGGTCGTCGCGGTCGTCGAGGATGCGGGTGTCGACCGGCGAGCCGCAGTCGCGCAGCAGCAGCGCGCCGACGTCACGCTCGGCTTCGGCTTGCGCGATAGCCTCGTCGAGTTCGACACCGCCGCCCGGGCCGAGTCCGACGTGGCAGTGCGCATCAACCAGCCCGGGAATGATCCAGCCGCCGTCGAAAATCGTGTCCGCGCCGGCGACCGGTTCGCGGCTGATCCGGCCGTCGACGATCCACAGCTCGATGGGCTCTTCGTTGGGCAGCCCGATCCCTCGAACGTGCTGCGGCACTATTTGTTGCCCGGGAACTTCAGCTTGGACAAGTCGAAATCGGCCAGCCCGGGCGGTAATTCGTCGAGCCCCTGCGGCATGTTGGACAAGTCCGGGAACCCGGCCGGCATACCGGCGCCGAGCGGACCACGGACCTTCGGCGGCGTCGGCCCGCGCTGCTTTTTGCCCTTCTTGCCCTTGCCTTTTGCTCCCTTGCGGGTCGCCGACTTACGCCCCAGCCCGGGAATGCCCATGCTGCTCACCATCGAGGACATCATTTTGCGGGCCTCGAAGAAGCGGTCGACCAATTGGTTGACCTCCGACACCGTCACGCCCGAGCCGTTGGCGATGCGCAACCGGCGGGAGGCGTTGATGATCTTGGGGTCGGCGCGCTCCTGCGGTGTCATGCCGCGAATGATGGCCTGCAGCCGGTCGAGTTGGCTGTCGTCGACGGCGGCCAGGGCGTCTTTCATCTGGCCTGCGCCCGGCAGCATGCCCAACAGGTTGCCGATCGGACCCATCTTGCGGATCATCAGCATCTGCTCGAGGAAATCTTCGAGCGTCAGCTCACCGGAGCCGATCTTGGCCGCGGCAGCCTCGGCCTGCTGCGCATCGAAGACCTGCTCGGCCTGCTCGATCAGGCTCAGCACGTCGCCCATGCCCAGAATGCGGCTGGCCATCCGGTCCGGGTGGAAGACGTCGAAGTCCTCCAGCTTCTCCCCCGCTGACGCGAAAAGAATTGGCACGCCTGCTATTTCACGCACTGATAATGCAGCACCGCCACGCGCGTCGCCGTCCAGCTTGGTCAGCACCACACCGGTGAAGCCGACGCCTTCGCCGAACGCCTGCGCAGTGGCCACCGCGTCCTGACCGACCATCGCATCCAGCACGAAGAGCACTTCGTCGGGATCGACGGCGGCGCGAATCGCGCCGGCCTGGGCCATCATCTCCTCGTCGATCCCCAACCGCCCGGCGGTGTCGACGATCACGACGTCGAAGTGTTTGGCGCGCGCCTCGGCGAGGCCGGCCGCGGCGACGGCGACGGGATCACCCGGGGCTGCGCCGTGATCGGTGTCCGCCGAGGAGCCCGGATGCGGCGCGAAGACCGCGACTCCGGCCCGCTCCCCCACGATTTGCAGCTGGTTGACCGCGCCCGGCCGTTGCAAGTCGCAGGCCACCAGCAGCGGGGTGTGACCCTGATTGCGCAGCCACAGCGCCAGCTTGCCCGCCAGCGTGGTCTTACCGGATCCCTGCAGACCGGCCAGCATGACGACCGTCGGCGGCGTCTTGGCGAACGCCAGCGTGCGGGTCTGGCCGCCGAGGATGCCGACCAGCTCCTCGTTGACGATCTTGACGACCTGCTGAGCCGGGTTGAGTGCGCCGGAGACCTCCGCGCCCTTGGCGCGGTCTTTGACGCGGCTGACAAACGCCCGGACGACGGGCAGCGATACGTCGGCCTCCAACAGCGCCAGCCGGATCTCTCGGGTGGTGGCGTCGATGTCGGCGTCGGTCAGCCGGCCCTTGCCGCGAAGTCCTTGCAGGGCGCCGGTGAGCCGATCGGACAGCGATTCAAACACGCGGCCCAGCCTAGTGGGAAACGATCGACGCGGCGCCGAGGGCCCGATCGGCTCGAGCTTGCCGAATCAGCCTGGGTGGGTTTCCCCCGGCGGGACGAAGTGGGGAACTCATTGTTATAAACGGCTGGTTCCCTGAATTCGCCTTGTCCTGCCGCGATTGGCGCCGCAGGATCACGATGGCGCGGGTCCACCGAGCACCGCGAGCAGCTGGCGCTCGATGGCCGACCGGGTGCTCGACCCCGGCTCGCCGGTAGCTTTGGACGCGGCGCTGCGCTCGGGCAACGCGATGCAGAACACGTCCTCCACCATCGACCCGCGAGTGGTGACCTTCGCCCAGTCGATATCCACTCCGGCGCGCTCCAGAGCGCCGGTGAGCAGCGCGAGCATCCCCGGCCGGTCGGTGGCCCTGATCTCGATGAGCAGGCGGCCCGGCGGGCCGTCGAACCACAGGATTCTGGGCGGCGCCGACAACTGGTGAACCGGGACCGCGGTCGGCGCGTCACCAAATGGCTTGAGTTTGGTGTCGGGCGAACGCTGCTCCAGTGTGCCCAACACGTCGGACTGCCCGCCCAGGGCACGAATCAGCTGCTGACGCAACAGGCCCGAGGCCGGCGGGCTGCCGAAATGTGGTGACACCACGAATTCACTGATCGCGACACCGTCCACGACGTTGATCGATGCCGAGTGAACCCGCAGCGAGTTCAGCGTCAGCACCCCGGCCGCCTTGGACAGCAACCCACGCCGGTCCGGAGCGATCACCACCGCATGGTGCAGGCGCCGATCGGCGCCGGGCCGCACTTCGACGTGCACCTTGCGGTCCGCAGCCAGCGCCAGGTAATCGGGGTCCAGCGGATCGGCGTGCGGCAGCGCTTCGCCGTTCATCGCCATCCGGCTGCGTCGCACCAGATCACCGACCAGCGAGGCCTTCCAGTCGCTCCACACCCCCGGCCCGGTGGCCAATGAATCGGCCTCGGTCAGCGCGTGTAGTACATCCAACAAAACCGGGTCGTCCCCGAGCGCTTCGCAAACTGTGGTGATGGTCTGCGGGTCGTTGAGGTCCTGTCGGATCGCAACCTTGGCCAACAACAGGTGATGCAACACCAGCTTGGACAGCATTTCCACGTCCGGCGGCCACATACCCAGCCGGGTGCCGATCTGGGTGGCCAGTTGCGCGCCGAGCACACAGTGGTCGGCATCGCGTCCCTTACCGATGTCGTGCAACAACGCGGCCAGGATCAGCAAGTCGGACCGGGCCACCCGGGTGGTGAAAATCCTTGCCCGCGAGACGGTTTCGGCGAGGTGACGGTCAACGGTCCAAATGTGCACCACGTCGCGCGGCGGGAGATCCCGTACCGCACCCCACTCCGGGAAGAGTCGGCCCCACAACCCGGTACGGTCCAGCGTCTCGATCACCGCGATGGTGTCCGGGCCCGCGGTCAGCATCACCAACAGGTTGTCCAGCGCGTCATGCGGCCAGGGGTTCGGCAGTTCCGGCGCGGTATCGGCCAGCCGGGCCAGCGTGGAGACCGCGATCGGCAACCCGGTGACGGCCGATGCCGCCGCCACCCGCAGCAGCAACGCGGGGTCGCTCTGCGGTCGGGCATCGCGGGCCAGCACGATCTCGCCGGCGTACTCCACCACGCCTTCGTCCAGCGGTCGGCGCGGACGCCGCCGGATCGCCGACATTCCACGGCGCGGCAGCGCATTGGAGGCGGTCCGCAGTCCCGCGTCGACGCGATAGCTGATCGTGCGTCCCACGTCGGACAGCACCCGCGACAGGTCGAATCGGTCGCCGACGTGTAGCGCGGCGCTGATCTCGTCGGCGAATTGGGCCAAAACCTGGTCATGCCCGCGACCCGAAACCCGGTGCAACTCGGTGCGGACGTTGAGCAGGGTCAGGTGCGCGCCGGTCAGCGACCCCAGCGGGTCGTCGGCCTCCCCGGCGGCCAGCCGATCGGTGAGGTGCGCGACGGCCAGTGCGTCGAGTAGTTGAATGTCGCGCAGCCCGCCGCGGCCGGACTTCAGATCGGGCTCGGCACGGTGGGCGATCTCACCGAAGCGCCGCCATCGGGCGTGGGTCTCGTCGACGACTTCACCAAAGATGGACTGGATTGT
Organism: Mycobacterium sp. TH-M25; assembly: GCF_057473665.1. Lineage (NCBI taxonomy): Bacteria > Bacillati > Actinomycetota > Actinomycetes > Mycobacteriales > Mycobacteriaceae > Mycobacterium > Mycobacterium sp. TH-M25. The sequence continues at coordinate 5,137 of NZ_JBYCLA010000316.1, read as the reverse complement.
GTTTCGCCATTGGCGGCGGATGCCTTCGGTCAGGCGGGCAGACAGCTCGTCATCGCCGGCGATGTGCCGGGCGTCGATCATTGCCAGGCAGGCCGAGACATCGGCGCCGGCGACCGCGATGGTCTGGGCGACCGTCCGGACGCTGTGGTCGAGACGAATGTTGGCGTCCCACAACGGATACCACAGCGAATCGGCGACCTCTCGGACGGCGTCGGTGTTCATGCCGTCGTGCAGCAGCAGCAGGTCCAGGTCGGAGTAGGGCACCAGTTCGCGGCGGCCCAGCGAGCCAGTGGCGACGATCGCGAACCCGCTGCCCGCCGTGATGCCGAGTTCGGAAGCCTTTCTGGTCAACCAGAACTCGTGCAGTTCGCCCCAGGCTTCGCGCAGAGCCGCCGAGTCGAGCTCATTCGGGCTGCGGGCAAGCAACTTCTCCCGGGCGGCAGCAAGATCGGTCGCCGCGCCGGAAATTTTGCCCACCACAACGTGCTGTGCCGGCAGATCGGGTGATTCCTGCTCGCGCTGCGTCATTCCCATCCTGGTCGGAGCGGCCATGCCGACGGCGTCCTCACGTGGCTGTCAGATCGCGTCGGCTCCCCGCTCGCCGGTGCGCACCCGCACCACGGTTTCCACCGGGCTGACCCAGACCTTCCCGTCGCCGATCTTGCCGGTGCGGGCGGCCCGCACGATGCTGTCCAGGGCCTTATCGGCGTCGTAGTCCTCGATCAGGACCTCGACTCGGACCTTGGGCACGAAGTCGACGGAGTACTCGGCACCCCGGTAGACCTCGGTGTGCCCTTTCTGACGCCCGTACCCCTGAACTTCGCTGACCGTCATCCCCAGGATGCCGACCTGCTCGAGACTGGCTTTGATGTCCTCGAGGGTGAAGGGCTTCACGATCGCGGTGATCAGCTTCATTCCTATTCCGCCTCCACTTTGTCGCCCATCCGATTATGGCCGAATGCGCTCTCCGGCAAACTCGCGTGCGGGAGGACCGAGCCCGAACCACCCGCCGTGGTGAAGTCGTACCCGCTCTCCGCGTGCTGAGACTCGTCGATACCAGCCGCTTCGCCCTCAGGACTCAGGCGCAGGCCGATCGTGTATTTCAGTATCAAGGCAAGGATGAGAGTGACGATAGCCGAGTAGGCAAGGACGCTGAACGCGCCGACAGCCTGTCGCCACAGTTGATCCCAACCACCGCCGTAGAACAACCCCTTGACGGCGGCGGGAGCTTCGGGTGCGGCAAGCAAACCGATCAGCAACGTGCCGGCCAAACCACCGACCAGATGCACGCCGACCACGTCGAGCGAGTCATCGAAGCCGAGCTTGTACTTGAGCCCGACCGCCAAGGAACACAGGGATCCGCCCACCGCGCCGATCGCCAGGGCACCCAGCACGTTCACCGACGAACAGGACGGCGTGATGGCGACCAGGCCAGCCACGATGCCGGAGGCCGCACCGAGCGTGGTGGCGTGGCCGTCGCGGATGCGCTCAGTGGCCAGCCAGGCCAGCATCGCCGCGGCGGTGGCTACGGTGGTGGTGATGAAGGTCGACCCCGCCACGCCGTTGGAACTGGTGGCCGAGCCGGCGTTGAACCCGTACCAGCCGAACCACAGCAAGCCGGCGCCGAGCATCACGAACGGAACATTGTGGGGACGAAACAGCGTCGTCGGCCACCCCTTGCGCTTGCCCAACACAATGGCCAACACTAAACCTGCCGTACCGGAGTTGATGTGGACCGCGGTTCCACCGGCGAAGTCGATCGCTTTCAGCTTGTTGGCGATCCAGCCGCCGTGCTCTGCCGTCACGCCATCGAACGCGAAGACCCAGTGCGCGACCGGGAAGTAGACGATGGTCGCCCATAGTCCGGCGAACACCAGCCAGGCGCTGAACTTCAGCCGGTCGGAGACTGCACCCGAGATCAGGGCGACCGTGATGATCGCGAACATCAACTGAAAGGCCACGAACACAGTCATCGGCAACGTGCCGGCCAGCGGGATGTCCGTGGCGGCCTTGCCCGCGGCCGCGGCGGCGGAGTTGCCGCCGATCAAGCCCTTGAGGCCGAAGTACGCTATGGGGTCGCCGACGATGCCCTCGGTGTCGTTGCCGAAAGCCATCGAGTAGCCGTAAAGCACCCACAACACCGTCACCACGCCCATGGCGCTGACGCTCATCATGATCATGTTGAGCACACTTCGGGCGCGCACCATGCCGCCGTAGAAGAACGCCAGCCCCGGGGTCATCAACAGAACCAATGCCGCACTCGCCAGCATCCAAGCGGTATCACCGGTATCTGGCTGGCCCAATATCGGGAAACTCACTCGCTACCACCTTCGGTCGGCCAACACCAGCCGCCAGACAGATGACTGCGGCCCCGCACGAGAACTTTGCAAACTGATTGTTACAAAATGTGGCGCTGACAGGTTTCACCCGAGTTACATCTGCTCATCATGATTTTCGGCTTGCACCCGCTAGCCCAGCAGCGCGTCGACGAACGCCGCGGGCTCGAACGGCGCCAAGTCGTCGGGGCCCTCGCCGAGTCCGACCAGCTTGACCGGGACGCCGAGCTCTTGTTGAACACGAAAAACGATGCCGCCCTTGGCCGTGCCGTCCAACTTGGTCAGCACCGCACCGGTGATATCGACCACATCGGCAAACACCCGCGCCTGCGCCAATCCGTTCTGCCCGATCGTCGCGTCGAGCACCAGCAGTACCTCGTCGACGGCGGCGCGGCGGGTCACCACCCTTTTGACCTTGCCGAGTTCGTCCATCAACCCGGTCTTGGTGTGCAACCGGCCCGCGGTGTCGATCACCACGACGTCGGCGCCGACCTCGATGCCCTTGTCGACGGCATCGAAGGCGACCGCCGCCGGATCGGCACCCTCGGGTCCACGCACCACATCGGCGCCCACGCGTGATGCCCAGGCCTGCAACTGATCAGCCGCCGCAGCACGGAAAGTGTCGGCTGCGCCCAGCACTACCCGTCGGCCGTCGGCGACCAGCACCCGCGCGAGCTTGCCCACGGTCGTGGTCTTTCCGGTTCCGTTGACGCCGACGACCAGCAGCACCGACGGGTGGTTGTCGTGCGGCAGGGCACGCACCGAGCGGTCCAGACCGGGTTGCAGCTCGCTGATCAGGACCTCGCGGAGCACCGCGCGGGCATCGGCCTCGGTGTGGACGTCCTTGCTGGCCAGCCGGCTGCGCAGTTGAGCCACCACCGAACTGGTGACGGTAGGGCCCAAGTCGGCGATCAGCAGGGTGTCCTCGACCTGTTCCCAGGAATCCTCGTCCAGGTCTCCACCGCCGATCAGCCCTAACAGGCTGCGGCCGAAGGTATTCTGCGACCTGGCCAGGCGCCCGCGCAGCCGCTCCAGCCGCCCTTCGGACGGGGCGATCTCCTCCACTGCGGGCGCCGCCGTCGCGGGTTGTGGCGCAACCGGGGAAGCTTCCGTATCAGCCTGGGGCAGGTGAACATCGGAGACGGTGCGCTTGGGCGCATCGCGCGGAGTTGACGCGTCGTCGCCGACGGCGGGCAACCCGGCGGTGTCGATATGTTCGGGAGTTTCGGTGCGGCTGAACGTGATGCCCGACGACGCGGCATAGCCGCCGGAGCGGTCGAGGGTGGGGGTTTGTTCGCCGCCGGACAGGCTGATCTGCCGTCGCCGGTAGCGCACCAGTCCCCACACCAGGACGGCGATGACGACCAGGGTGACAGCAACCGCGATCGCGATCCAGACAGCTTGCGGCAAAGTATTCCTCGCTTAAGTAGTGGTGACCAGCTCGTTGACCTGCTGACCGCGCATCCGTTGCGAGATCACCGTAGTGATGCCGTCGCCACGCATCGTCACGCCGTACAGCGAGTCGGCGACCTCCATGGTTGGCTTCTGGTGGGTGATGACAATCAGCTGCGACTTGGCCCGCAGCAGCTCGAACAGGCCGATCAGCCGCCGCAGATTGGTGTCGTCGAGCGCCGCCTCGACTTCGTCCATGATGTAGAACGGCGAAGGGCGGGCCCGGAAGATGGCGACCAGCATCGCCACCGCGGTCAGTGACTTCTCGCCGCCGGACAACAGCGACAGCCGCTTGACTTTCTTGCCGGGTGGACGAGCCTCCACCTCGATGCCGGTGGTGAGCATGTCGTCGGGGTTGGTCAGCAGCAGGCGGCCCTCGCCCCCGGGGAACAGCGAGGCGAAAACCCCTTGGAATTCCCGCTCCACGTCGATGTAGGCCTCGGTGAACACCTGCAGGATGCGGGCGTCGACGTCGGCGACGACGTCGAGCAGATCCTTACGCGCGGCCTTGACATCCTCGAGCTGAGTGGACAAGAAGTTGAAGCGCTCCTCCAGGGCGGCGAACTCCTCCAGGGCCAGCGGGTTCACCCGGCCCAGCTCGGCCAGCTCACGTTCGGCGCGTTTGGCGCGACGCTCCTGGGTGGGCCGGTCGAACGGCAGCGGGGCGGGCGCGCTCACCGGCTCGCCGCGCTCGCGGGCTTGCTCGTATTCGGCCATCTCCAGCTCACTCGGCGGCAGCGTCACCTGGGGGCCGTATTCGGCGACCAATACGTCGGGCGCCATGCCGAATTGTTCGAGCACCATCTGCTCGAGCTGCTCGATGCGAAGTGCCGCTTGGGCTTTGGCCACCTCGTCGCGGTGCAGCGACTCGGTGAGCACCCCGATCCGGGTGGCCAGCGCGTTCACCTCCTCGCGGACTGCGACCAGCGCCGCGGAACGTCGTTGCCGTTCGGCCGCCAGCACGTCGCGGTTCCGCGATGCCGCTGCGACCACGTGACTCAATCGGCCGGCCAGCAGACGCCCGGCGTCGGCTACCGCGGCGGCCACCTTGGCAGCGCGCTGGCGTGCCGCACGAGCCTGCTGGGCGCGGACCCGGGCCTCGCGCTCGGAGGCGGCGGCACGACGCAGCGAATCCGACTTTCCGCGAACGGCATTGGCGCGCTCTTCGGCGGTGCGTACCGCAAGCCTGGCCTCCACCTCGACGCCGCGGGCCGCTTCGGCCGCCGCGGCGATCTGCTGGCGGGCCTCGCCATGGCTGGTCTCGCTCGAAATCTGTTGTGGCTGTTCGATGTTGCCCAGTCGACTCTCGAGTTCACCGAGTTGCGCGAGGGTTTCGGCGCGCCCGACTT
>NZ_JBYCLA010000315.1:0-6088 GCF_057473665.1 Mycobacterium sp. TH-M25 | reverse complement strand
CCGCGTTGTGCCGGGCGAAGACTCCCGGGCCGGGCAACGGCGTCGGATGACCACCTGGCTGGAACCGTTCGATGGACAGCTCGCGCTGGGTTTTGCGGCGCTCGAAGCGCTCGCGGTGGGCCAGGATCATCGCGCCGATCGCCGCGGTGATCAGCAACGCGCTGGTCAGCTCGAATGCCCACAGATACCGCGAGAAGATCAGCGCCGCCAGTCCCTGGACGTTGCCTTCGGGAGCGATATCCGCCGAAAGACCATTAGCCGCGAACCGGTCGGTGGCGACGTTGCCGACCCCGGCGATCAGCACGATTCCCAAGCCCAGGCCGGCCAGCACTGCGGCGACCCGTTGTCCGCGAAGGGTTTCCACCAGCGATTCCGCGGAGTCGACGCCGATCAGCATCAGCACGAACAGGAACAGCATCATCACCGCGCCGGTGTAGACCACGATCTGCACGACGCCGAGGAACAGCGCGTCTTGGATCATGTAGAGCACCGCCAACACGATCATCGTCAACGCCAGCGACATCGCACAGTAGACCGCGTTGGCGGCCATCACCACACCCAGCGCCCCGATCAGCGCCAGCGTGCCCAGTAGCCAAAAGGTCACCGCTTCGCCGGTGGACGTGCGGGCGATGACGTCCGCGGCCAGCTGGGTGGTCACTTCGAAACGTCCGTGATCGGTATGTTGCGCAGGCCTTCTGAGGTGATGTTGCCGCGGTAGTAATCGGCGTCGGTGGCGCCTTCAGCCCTGGGGTGCGGTGCTGGGGTCATGCCCTCCAGGAGCGGAGCCAGTAGTTGGTGCTTCTCGAGGATCAGGTCGGCGCGATTGTCATCGGCCATCTCGTATTCGTTGGTCATGGTCAACGAACGGGTCGGGCACGCCTCGACGCAGAGCCCGCATCCGATGCAGCGCAGGTAGTTGATCTGATAGACCCGGCCGTAGCGCTCACCGGGGGAGAAACGCTGCTCCTCGGTGTTGTCAGCGCCCTCGACGTAGATCGCGTCGGCCGGGCACGCCCACGCGCACAGCTCACAGCCGATGCACTTTTCCAGCCCGTCGTCGTAACGGTTGAGCTGATGGCGGCCGTGATACCGCGGCTTCACCGGGCCGGGGTTCTCCGGATAGCTCTCGGTGATCGGGCGTTTGAACATCGCGCCGAACGTGACGCCAAATCCCGCAAGGGAACTGAGGAATTTAGCCATTGGTTGCCTCCTTGGTCGCCGGTGCCAGCGGCTTACCGGGCATCGGCGGCGTAGGGAACGCCGGTTCGAAGTGCAGGGCTTCGACCGACTCGGTGCGGCGTCGCTTCTTGCGTAGCTGTCTGTTGCTGAACGGTCGCTGCAACAGATACAGCAGCGCGGCGGTGACGACGATGCTGGAGCTGACCAGCACCGGCATCCAGTGCGGGTACCCCTGGTCGCGCAGTGTGCGGATGGCCGCCGCGATCAGTGCCCACACCAGCGACACCGGAATCAGGATCTTCCAGCCGAGTGCCATGAACTGGTCGTAACGCAGTCGCGGCAGCACGCCGCGCAGCCAGATGTAGAGGAACAGGAACACCCACACCTTTGCGGTGAACCACAGCACCGGCCAGAAGCCGCTGTTGGCACCCGCCCACACCGCGGTCAGCGGCCACGGTGCGTGCCAGCCACCCATGAACAGCGTGGCGGCCAGGGCTGACACCGTGGTCATGTTGATGTACTCGGCGAGGAAGAACATCGCGAAGCTCAGCGACGAGTACTCGGTGTGGAAGCCGGCGACCAGTTCGCCTTCGGCCTCGGGCAAGTCGAAGGGCGCCCGGTTGGTTTCACCAACCATCGAGACCAGGTAGGTGCAGAACGACGGCAGCAGCAGGAAGACGTACCAGACCCGGTTCTGCGCCGTGACGATCTGTGACGTGGACATCGTTCCGGCGTAGAGAAATACCGTGGCGAATGACAAACCCATCGCGACCTCGTAGGAGATCACCTGCGCGGTCGAGCGCACCCCGCCCAGCAGCGGATAGGTCGATCCCGAGGACCACCCGGCCAGTACGATCCCGTACACCCCGATCGAGGACAGCGCGAGGATGAACAGCACTGCCACGGGCAGGTCGGTCACCTGCAGTGGTGTCCAGTGGCCGAACACCGAAACCTGCGGACCGAACGGGATGAAGGCAAATGCTGTGATCGCCGGAATCGTCGAGATGGCTGGTGCCAGAATGAAAATCGGTTTCTCGACGCCGAACGGGACGATCGGCTCCTTGAGTGCCAGCTTGATGCCGTCGGCCAGGCTCTGCAGGTAGCCGCGCGGACCCACCCGGTTGGGTCCCCAGCGCATCTGCATCCGGCCCAGGATTTTGCGCTCGGCGAGGATTGCCACCAGCACCGTCAGCACCAGGAACACAAAGACCAGAAGCGCTTTGGCGAGGATCAGCCACCAGGTGTCATGCCCGAAGCCGGTCATCGTTTGCTCACTCCAATCATCACGACGGCTCCCGCCGTGACGCCCAGCTGCCGGTGCACCGCCGAGCCCGGCGAGTTCAGCGGCAGCCACGCCACGTCGTCGGGCATCTCGGTGATCGTCAACGGCAGCGTGATCGAGCCGCGATCGGTGCGCACGGTGACGTTGTCGCCGTCCGCTGCGCCGAGTCCGCTTGCCGTCGCAGCCGACAGCCGCACCACGGGTGCGCGTGCGGTGCCGGCCAGATGCGGCTCGCCATCCTGGAGTCGCCCGTCGTCGAGCAGCATCCGCCAGCCCGCCAGGATGGCTTCGCCAGCAGCGGTTTTGGGCATGGTGGCCGCGGTGACGGTCGGCGCCGTAGCGGACGTGCCGTCCCAGGTGCCCAGCCGATTGAGTTCGGCCAAACCCGCCGCGACAGTGGGGAATCCGAGATCGATCCCCAACTCGTCGGCCAGCGTGTCCAGTACGCGGCAGTCCGGTGTGGCGGCCGGTGGCAGCGCCGCCGAGAAGCTGCGTTGGCGGCCCTCCCAGTTGAGGTAGGTCCCCGCTTTCTCCGCGGCGGGCGCGATCGGGAAGACCACGTCGGCGCGTTCGGTGACCGCACTGTGCCGCAACTCCAGACTCACCACGAAGCCCGCCGCGTCCAACGCAGCCAGCACCGCGTCGGGGTCGGCGAAGTCGTTGGGGTCGATACCGCCGACCAGCAGGGCGCCCAGGCTGCCGGATTTCGCGGCGGCCAAGATCGCACTGGCGTCACGGCCCGCGGCCGAAGGCAATGCGGCGACGTTCCAGCCCGCCGCAACCTGCGACCGGGCGGTCTCGTCACTCAGCGGCCGACCGCCGGGCAGCAGGTTGGGCAGTGCGCCGGCCTCGATCGCCCCACGTTCACCGGCGCGCCGCGGCACCCACGCCAGTCGCGCGCCGGTGCTGTCGGCGAGCCGGGCAGCGGCCGACAGCGCGCCAGGCGATCCGGCCAGCCGTTCGCCGACCAGGATGACGGCTCCCGGTTTGGAAAGCAGACCAGCGAGTTCGCCGCCGGCCAGGCCGTCCAGCGCGGCGGCTTCGCCGCCGGGCGCGGTCGCCAGCAGCGTGCCGTGCATCTTCGGTAAACCGTTGCTGGCGAACGGTGCAACCGAGTACACCGGCAGCCCGTGCTTGCGGGCGGCCTTACGTAGCCGAAGGTAGACGATCGGCGACTCTTCCTCGGGCTCGAAGCCGACCAGCAGCACCACCGGTGCCGACTCCAGGTCGGCGTAGCTGGTGCTCAACAGCGTGCCCGCAACCCGCGCGGCGAGGAACTGCGTCTCCTCCTCGGAATGCGGACGAGCACGGAAGTCGATATCATTGGTGCCCAACACGATTCGAGCAAACTTGGAGTAGGCGTAGGCGTCTTCGACCGTCAACCGGCCACCCGGCAACACACCGGCACCGCCGGCTGCGGTGGTCAGCCCCTCGAGCGCCACGGCGATCGCGTGCGGCCACGAGGCGGGCTCCAGTGCGCCGTCGGCACTGCGGACCAGGGGAGTGGTGATCCGGTCTCCCCGAGTGGCGTAGGTGAACGCCCAGCGCCCCTTGTCGCAGTTCCACTCCTCGTTGACCTCGGGTTCATCACCGGCCAACCGGCGCAGCACCTTGCCGCGTCGGTGGTCGGTGCGCTGCGCGCAGCCCGACGCACAGTGTTCGCACACGCTCGGGCTGGAGACCAGGTCGAACGGGCGGGCGCGGAAGCGGTAGGCGGCGCCGGTCAGCGCGCCGACCGGGCAGATCTGAACGGCGTTGCCGGAGAAATACGACTCGAACGGCTCGTTGGCGTAGATGCCGACCTGTTGAAGCGCTCCGCGCTCGAGCATTTCGATGAACGGGTCGCCGGCGATCTGCTCGGAAAACCGGGTGCAGCGCGCGCACAGGATGCAGCGTTCACGGTCCAGCAGCACCTGCGAGGAGATGCTGATCGGTTTGGTGAATGTCCGCTTGACATCGTCGAAGCGAGACTCTGGGCGCCCGTTCGACATCGCCTGGTTCTGCAATGGGCATTCACCGCCCTTGTCGCACATCGGGCAGTCCAGCGGGTGGTTGATCAGCAGCAGCTCCATCACCCCGTGCTGGGCCTTGTCGGCCGCTTCAGAGCTGTACTGCGTGTGCACCACCATGTCGTCGGCGACAGGAATCGTGCACGACGCCATCGGCTTCCGCTGCCCCTCGATATCGACCAGGCATTGGCGGCACGCGCCCACCGGGTCCAGCAACGGGTGGTCGCAGAACCGGGGAATCTGCACACCGATCAGTTCGGCGGCCCGAATCACCAACGTACCCTTGGGAACACTGACTTCGGTGCCGTCGATGGTCAGCGTCACCAGTTCGGGCTCGGCGACCTTCGCTCCGGTGTCGGCGGTTTGCGTCACGCGCAGCGCTCCTTCCCTTGAAGACCCCGCGAGCGTGCGCACAATGCCGAGCGCGGCCGCGTGTCGCAGTACAAACACGCCCCCTCGCGGGTGAATGCCCTGGCAACGTGCGTCACGCTTTCACTCCGTCTACCTCGAGCATGGACTCCCGAGGGTCGAACGGACAGCCGCCCTCGATGTGCGCGACGTATTCGTCGCGGAAGAACTTGAGTGACGATGCGACCGGGCTCGCCGCACCATCACCCAACGCGCAGAACGACTTTCCGAGAATCGCGTCGGCGATGTCGGTGAGCTTGTCCAAATCCTCGGTGGTACCGCGGCCGGCTTCCAGACGATGATAAATCTGGCTCAGCCAGAACGTGCCCTCGCGGCACGGCGTGCACTTGCCGCACGACTCGTGCTTGTAGAAGTCGATCCAACGACCGACAGCGCGCACCACACAGGTGGTTTCGTCGAAAATCTCCAGCGCCTTGGTGCCCAACATCGACCCGGCCGAGCTGACACCCTCGTAATCCAATGGCACGTCGAGGTGTTCGTCGGTCAGTAGCGGCGTCGACGATCCGCCCGGTGTCCAGAACTTCAGCTGGTGTCCGGCCCGCACGCCCCCGGCGTAGTCGAGCAGTTCACGCAGCGTAATACCCAGCGGCGCCTCATACTGGCCGGGCCTGGTGACGTGCCCGGACAGCGAATACAGCGTGTACCCAGGCGATTTCTCGCTACCCATCGAGCGGAACCAATCGACGCCGTACAGCACGATCGACGGGACGCTGGCGATGGTTTCGACGTTGTTGATCACCGTCGGGCAGCCGTACAGGCCGGCGACCGCGGGGAAGGGCGGACGCAGCCGCGGCTGGCCGCGGCGGCCCTCCAGCGAGTCCAGCAGCGCGGTCTCCTCGCCGCAGATGTAGGCTCCGGCGCCGGCGTGCACCACCAGTTCCAGGTCGTAGCCCGAGCCGGCGATGTTGTTGCCCAGATATCCGTTGGCGTAGGCCTCGGCGACGGCGTTCTGCAGGCGCCGCAGTACCGGCAGCACCTCGCCGCGGACGTAAATGAACGCGTGGCTGGCCCGGATCGCATACGACGCGATGATCACGCCCTCGACCAGGACGTGCGGGGTGGCCAGCATCAGCGGAATGTCTTTACATGTACCGGGTTCCGACTCGTCGGCGTTGACCACCAGGTCGTGCGGCGGGGCGGCCGCCCCGGAGGCGCCCTGCGGGAAGAACGACCACTTGGTGCCGGTCGC
>NZ_JBYCLA010000314.1:0-8660 GCF_057473665.1 Mycobacterium sp. TH-M25 | reverse complement strand
GAGGTGCTGCGGTTCGGCGGCCTTCAGACCGGATCCCGTCCGTCGCCCTTCCAGACTGTGGAGCGCTGCGACATGTACCGGTTGCGTCGCTACTTCCCCGACAGCGCGAATGATCCGTCCCGGCCCCCGGTCATACTCGTTCCCCCAATGATGATGTCGGCCAACGTGTTTGACGTCACAAGAGACCAGGGTGCGGTCGGGGTCCTGGATGATCTCGGGCTGGACCCGTGGGTGGTCGACTTCGGCTCACCGGACGTGGAAACCGGTGGGCTCGAGCGCACATTGAGTGATCATGTTGTCGCGCTCAGCAGGGTCATCGATTCAGTCCACGCACATACCGGCCACAACGTGCATTTGGCGGGGTATTCCCAAGGCGGCATGTTCTGCTATCAGACCGCGGCCTACCGACGGTCCGAGGGCTTGGCCAGTGTCATCACATTCGGCGCCGCCGTCGATTCGCTCAGCGGTCTGCCGTTCGGAATTCCCGCGGTCCTGGCGGGCCGCGTTGCGCAACTGATCGCCGATCACGTATTCAACCGTCTGTCGGTGTCCGGATGGATGGCCCGCACCGGGTTTCAACTTCTAGACCCGATCAAGACTGTCCAGGCGAGGTGGGACTTTCTGCGGCAGCTTCATGACCGAGAGGCGTTGCTGCCCAAGGAGCAACAACGCCGCTTCCTGGAGGCGGAGGGCTGGGTGGCATGGTCGGGCCCTGCGGTCGCTGAACTGTTACGGCAGTTCGTGGTACACAACCGCATGATGGCCGGCGGCGCCGCGATCGACGGCACGCTGATAACGCTCGCGGAAATCACCTGTCCGATCCTTGCGTTCATCGGGGAGTTTGATGACATCGGCCAACCCGCGGCCGTTCGAGGAATCCGGCAGGCCGCCCCCCGCGCCGAGGTGTCCGAAGTCGTATTGCGGGCGGGTCATTTCGGGCTCGTGGTCGGATCGACGGCCGCCACCCACACGTGGCCCAACGTCGGAAAATGGGTGCTATGGCAAGAGGGTCGAGGGCCCAGACCGCCGGACGTGCACGCGATGGAAGCCGATTCGCACGTCGGGATCGATGATGCCGCCGGTCTGGCGTCGCGCATCGCTCGTTCGGCAGGTGCACTGGCCGAAGTGGGCGTCGGCGTGAGCCTGGGGTTGGCCGACGCCGCGGTGGGGGCGGTGCGCAGTGGCCGGGAGATCGCCGGGGAGGCGGTACGTACCCTGCCCCGGCTCGCCCGCCTTGGTCGGCTGCAGCCCCACACCAAGGTGTCGTTGGGCGGGTTGATGGCCGAACAGGCGAACAGAGTGCCCGAGGGGGAATGCTTCCTCTTCGATGATCGCGTCCACACCAACGATGCGGTGGATCACCGCATCGACGACGTAGTGCGCTGCCTGATCGCTGTCGGTATCCGGCAGGGAGCCCGCATCGGTGTGTTGATGGATACCAGCCCCAGCGCCGTGGTCGCGATCGCGGCGTTGTCGCGGCTCGGGGCTGTCGCGGTGTTGCTGCCCCCGGACGACGATCTCGCCGCCGCCGTCCAACTGTGCGAGGTGGCCGACATCGTCACCGATCCCCACCATCTCGCGGCGGCCGCCGCGACCGGCGCCAGGGTGCTGATCCTCGGGCAGGGCCACCACACCGCGGACCTCGGACATCCGGAGTCAGACCGGGTCATCGAACTGGACCGCCTCACGGTGTCCGGTGAGCCCTTACCGCAGTGGTATCGCCCGAACCCAGGCCGGGCAAGCGATCTCGCGTTCGTGTTCTTCAGCACGACGGCCGGACGCCGGGCGATCAAGGAGGTCACCAATCATCGTTGGGCGCTGTCGGCCTACGGCACGGCCACAGCCGCCGCGCTCGACCGCAGCGACACGATCTATTGCCTGACCCCACTGCACCATCCGTCGGGTCTGATGGTCAGCCTCGGCGGCGCGGTGGCCGGCGGGTCGCGCATAGCCTTGACCCGGGGTGTCCATCCAACCGAGTTCGCCGACGAAGTCCACCGGTACGGCGTCACAGTGGTGTCCTACACCTGGGCCATGCTGAGCGAACTGGTGGAGACGACGTCGCCCGAGCTTGCCGAACACCATCCGATCCGACTGTTCATCGGAACCGGCATGCCAATCGGGCTGTGGCACAAGGTCACCGAGCGATTCGCTCCGGCGCGCGTGCTGGAATTCTATGCATCCACCGGGGGCGATGCGGTGCTGGCAAACGTGGCGGGGACGAAGACCGGCGCCAAGGGCCGGCCGCTACCGGGCAGCGCCGAGATTCGGCTCGCCGGATATGACGCCGCGACGGACCGGTTCATCGAAGATGACCAGGGTTTCGTGCGCCGCTGCCCCGACGACGAGGTGGGCGTGCTGTTGACCAAGTCGCGCCCCGGACTCGACGCCGCACGCGTGTCGATGCGCGGGGTTTTTGCCGAGGGAGATACCTGGATCACCACCGACCATCTGTTTCGCCGCGACAGAGACGGCGACTATTGGTTTGTCGACAACAGGAACACCGTGATCCAGGCGATGCGCGGGCCGGTCTTCTGCCAGCCGATTTGCGATGCCCTCGGCGACATCACCGTGATCGACCTGGCCGTGGTCTATCCCGTTGTGACCGAGGGGCACGACGTCGCGGTCGCAGCCGTCATGCTCAGCAAAGGCGCAAAGCTCACTGCGGCCAGCTTGACCAGCGCGTTGAGCGGCCTCCCCGGCGACCAGCGTCCCGCCATCGTGCACATTGTTGACCGGATACCGCTCACGCCCTCCTACCGCCCCCTGTCGACCACACTGCGAGCGGCCGGGCTCCCGGCTCCCGGGGAGACGACCTGGTACCGCGACGGCACTGATGACCACTATCGACAATTGGCCACCCGCCGCCAAACCGATTCCCAGTGACAGGACAGCGAACACACCACGACTGCTGAACCCGCCATTGCGGGCGAAACCAGCACCGGCAGTGCTCGAATGGGCCGTTCTGCGGGGAAGCTTCTGCCTGCCCACTTGTCGCCGACCCGAGTATCAGCTGTCTGAGCCGGTCGTTCCCGCTGCTGGGTGATCCTTCCGATCGGGGTGTTGATTCGTCAGATCGACATCGGGCCCTGTGGTGGCGATGAAGTCGTCGAGGATGTCCACCACCGCTGTCGGGGCTTCGACATGAGGGAAGTGCCCGACGCCGGCGAGCACCTCGAGTCGACTGCCCGGCACGGCCTCGTGAGCGGCGTAGCCGTGGGCGACGGGAATGATCCGGTCCTGCTCGCCCCAGATCAGCAAAGTGGGTAACCCATGACTGACGTGGATCTTGCCGAGCGCGCTGACCGCCTGGCCTCGGTAGTCCACCACCGAGCGCAACGTCCGCAGGAATGCTCGGCGAGTCGGCCGATCCGACAACGAGCAGTAGGCGCTCCACATCTCGCCGGCGCGCGGCGACTGGATTCCGGCCGACGTGAGCCACGACCCCAGCTTGTTGCCGAGATTCAACACCGGCTGCGGTGTGACCACCGGCAGCACCAACTCGGCTCCCGGTGCCGAGAGGATGCGCAATATCCAGTTGAGGTCGGGGCCCAGGCCACCGCTGCTGATGAGAACCAGGCGCTGGCAGTAGTCGCGGTGTTGATAAGCGAACTGCATGGCCACCCCGCCACCGAGTGACTGACCGACCACCGTGACCCGGCTGATACCTAGCGCATCGAGCAGATCCCGCAGCGAGGCGGCGAACGCGCCCAGCGAGTAATCGCCGCGCGGCTTGGTCGATTCGCCGTGCCCCAGCAGGTCCGGTGCCAGTACCCGGTACTTCTTCGACAACTCAGGAATGACCGCGCGCCAGGTCGCCGAACTTCCCGCCATGCCGTGAATCAGAAGCAGCGCCTCGCCGGCACCGGCATCCCGATAGGCAAGGCGCTCACCGTGCAGGTCGAGATAGCTCGTCTCGGTCTCGTGCACTGGGCTCCGTCCAATCGTGTTCGGACATCCTGGCCTGCTGTCAGACGATGATAACCGTAACTTACGGTTCGGTAGGTTACTAGCCAGTAGGTCGCGTTCTTCGGGCCTGGTCGTGACGTCGCTGACGGACTGCCGCGATCGCGGTCTTCAGGCCGCGGCGGCGTCCCGTCGCCAGGTCGGTACCGGTGAAGCCGGGCTGAAGTTCGGTGAACATCCGCTCGCTGCGGGTCTCCGGCGCGTCATCGGCGGTAGCGCGCAAGTAGCGGTCCGGCAGCGACAGTTTGGCGATGGTGCGCCACGCCTTGGCGTACTGCGCCAGGAATGACCCCGTGGTGTAAGGCAAGTCGTACTTGTCGCACACCTCTTGCACGCGCAGCGAGATCTCGTGTAGGCGATTGCTCGGTATATCGGGGTACAGGTGATGCTCGATCTGGTAGCACAGGTTGCCGCTCATGAACCGCATCGCCGGCCCGGCGTCGAAGTTGGCACTGCCCAGCATCTGGCGCAGGTACCAGTGCCCCCGGCTTTCGCCGATCATGTCGGTCTTGGTGAATTTCTCAGCGCCATCGGGGAAGTGCCCACAGAAGATCACGGCGTCGGTCCAGATGTTGCGGATCACGTTGGCCACGATGTTGGCCTTCAGGGTTGATTTGAAGGTCGCCGCCGGCGACACCGACGTCAACGCCGGGAACGCGACATAGTCCTTGACCACCTGTCGTCCGGCTTTGGTGGCGAACTCGTGGATCTGCCGCAGGGTTGTCTCGCGGCCCGGACCTTCTTCGAGAACTTTGCCGAAGTCGATGGGCTGCAAGCCGATTCCCCACTCGAAACCGAGCGCGAGGATGGCGTTGAAGAGCAGGTTGCCGAGGTTGGAGGCCTTCCAGGGCTGGTCACGGGTCACCCGCAGGGTGCTGTAACCCACGTCTTCGTCCATGTCGAGGATGTTGGTGTACTTGTGGTGCTGAAAGTTATGGGTGACTTTCCAGTGTTTCGACACCCCGCTCATGTCCCACTCCCACGTCGAGGAGTGAATCTCGGGGTCGTTCATCCAGTCCCACTGGCCGTGCATGACATTGTGGCCGATCTCCATGTTCTCGATGATCTTGGCCACCGCGAGGGTCACTGTTCCGGCCCACCAGGTGGGGCGTCGTGAACTAGCGGCCAGCATGAGACGGCCGGCGACATCCAGAGCGCGTTGCGCGGCGATGGTGCGACGAATGTAGCGTGCGTCGCTCGCGCCGAGGGACTCCTCGATATTGAGTCGGATCGCATCCAGCTCAACGGCCAGGTTGTCGATGTCGGCGTCGGTCAGGTGCGCGAAGGCCGCAATGTTGGTGATCGCCATCGTTATCCGCCTTTCTTTCGGGTCGGTATCACCCGACTCGGCCAGCCGCTGCCAGCCGAGCCGGGGAGTACATCGGACCGGTCAGTAGTAGTGGCGGCGGCCGCCGACCCCGCGTCCCATCCGACCCATCAGCATCAGCGCCAGGCCGACGACGAGGAGGATGACGCCAATGACCAGGCAAAGATGGGCGTAGGCGAAGGTAGGAATGAGGGCGGGGAGCAGCAGTCCAAGGACGATGAGGAGGATTCCGAGGCCGATCATGACGTGTACCTAGTTTCTGTGGATAGCTGGGAAGATAATAGCCGGGTTAGTGTCGGAGGGCGTCAGTTAGCCTCGTGCTCAAGCGATTTGGTGACGCCCCGCTCGATCAGCGCGACTTTTGTCGCGCTGCCGGGTATCTCCGGCACCATGATTCCCTCACCGCGAAGGTTAGATTCAGAATGGGCGGCTCAAGCAAATGCTCATCAAGTTCAGCGGCGTACAGCCAAACTTTCTCCGGACCGGCTGAAGGTCTCAGCAACATCAACTTTACACCTGTCGGGTACCCGGGCCAGATGTGTGACCTGAGCGATCTGCCACACGGGCAGCGGTGGCCGACCGCCAAGTCTGGACACCCCAAGGTTGAATGATTGTGGGAATGTGTGGAAGCCAACGACATCGCGGTCCGCATTCATCCACCGATGCTGTCTGTCGAGCCTAGGAACCGACGCCAACTACCTACTGAAAGCCAGTGAGCGTGTCGAGGATGACCTGCGCGGCGGTGGCTCGATCGGTGCGCGCGCGATCAGCGTCGATGTCTAATTTCAAATGTGCTTGCCGCGGGCTGTAGCCACGGCCGATGAGCACCCCGATGGCCTCACTTATCACCGACGCCTCTCGCAAAGATGTCCCGTCGTCCGAGCCGACCGGGACGCTCAGGTGCTGATCGAGCGCGAATTCGCCGGGCGGACGGCCGGTCAGCCACGCCAGGTCCGCGGCGAGGTCGACAAAAGTTCCCGGCCTCGCCGCGTAGAAGATGATGGCAACCAGCGGCGCTGCCCGGCCCTCACCGACATCGGCCGGCAGCGTCAGCCGCAGCGAGCTTCGAACTTTTTCGGCCGCGCCGTCCTCGAGGGTGCTGAACGTGAACGGCGAACCATTGCCTTCGACGATCACGCTCAGGCCGAGATAGCCGGATACCGCCGCTTGAGCGCCGACGCCCAGGCGGTGCAGACTGTGCAGCACATCGGCGCCGGGCTCATCCAGGGCGGCGGTGAGGATGCCCAATTCGGCGGCCAGGGCCGCACCGATCTCCATGAGAGAATTGCTCCGCTGGACGCTCCCGAGCGCGGATCGAGCCTGCCGGTGCCGAACGGGCGAGTCGCCCTGCCCGGTGGGGAAGCCGCGACGTGAGCCAGGACCCGTCGCGTTGACTGTTTCCCCGCCCTCCAACCTACGCGCGTTACACCGCGCAGCGACGGTTCGGCCGTGGGTTACCCCGGCCTTTCGGGCTCAGGCTGGCTTGTGTCGGGCGCGGGCGCGGCGCGTGGCTTCATCGACAATGCGCTGCGCCACGTCGGCCAATTTGCGGTGTTCGGCTTGGCTGATCGCCCGCAACTGTTTGAACGCCTCCTCGGCGCTACGCCCGCTGCGGCCCCGGATCAGGCCGATCGCCTGATCGATCACCGGCCGCGTCGACAACGCGGTCTGCAGTTGGGCGGCCAGCGCCACCGCATGCGCGAGGATCTGGGCGTTGTGCACCGCCACCGCCGCAGGCTTGGCGAACAGCTCCCCCAGTTCGGCGGCGTGCTCATCGAAGACGTCTTTGCCGTGGGCGTAGACATTGATCGCCCCGATCACCTGATCCGATAGCAGCAGCGGCAGCGACAGCGCACTGTGCACGCCCAGGCGGCCCACCCGGGGGCCGAATCGCGGCCACATTTTCTCCCCGCCCAACGACCCGGACCGCACCGTGCGTCGTTCCAGTGCCGCGGTGATGCAGGGGCCCTCCTTGAGGGTCACGTACTGAATCTCGTCGATTTCGGCGACAAACGGTGCACTCGCGCCCAGCACCTCCACCAGGTTTTCCACCCGATCGACCCGCAACAACGTCACTCCGGCGCCCTCGGCGCCCGGGATCGCGCGCACCGCAAACGCCGACACCTCAGCCAGCAACTCGGGCAACCCCAGGCTGCCCGCCACCAAGCCCGCCAGCTCGTCGATCCCGGCCCGCAAGTCGGCAGCATCAGCGGTAGCCTGCTGCAGGCTCAGCGAAGCCGACGGCGGGCCGTCGGCTTCTTCGGTTAACTCCGTCATACCTGTGCTCAATGACCTTGGCGGAGCTGGCAATCGACACTCGAAGCCCAGCGCCATCGTGGCGGCGCAACCGTAAGAGATAGTTGCCGAGGTGATCTGACGCCGGTAGCCGCAGCGCCGAAAGCGCGCGGCACCAGCAGGCCAACGGGCGTAATGTCAAGGGTGCTGAGAATGTCAGCTGGTTCGGGATGAGTTCGGCCGTCCGCCGCTTAACTCAAGGAGCATCGGCTCCGTGCCCTCACGCCACGGTGATCAGATTCAGGTCAGGCGGCCATGACCACTACGCTTGTTTGCCACCAACCCGCCCACCTGCAGGCGCCCCAGGTCTCGCCCGGCTGCCCGGGCTGGCCGTGATCGTCCCGTGTTCCCGGCGCCGCTCATGAGTGCGATCGGTGAACTGGGCGCCTTCCTCGCCAGAGAAGGCGCGGCCGCCGCGTCCCCGACCCAACCGGCCAGCACCGCGAATGGGGCCGACACCGCAACGCGAGTCGGATAGCTGCGAATCGACAAAGGAGGCACCACAATTGACGACACGGACCCTCGAACCTGAACTGCTCTGCAAGATGGACGCTTACTGGCGGGCGGCGAACTACCTGTCAGTCGGTCAGATTTATCTCTACGACAACCCGTTGCTGAGACGACCGCTCCAGCTATCGGATGTCAAACCGCTCGTAGTCGGCCATTGGGGGACGACGCCGGGGCAGAACTTCATCTACGTGCATCTGAACCGGATCATTACGAAGTACGACCTGGACATGTTCTACGTCGCCGGTCCCGGTCATGGTGGCCCAGCCCTGGTCGCCAACACCTACCTCGAGGGCTCCTACACCGAGATCTATCCCGACGTCAGCCAGGACGAGGCCGGACTGAAGAAACTTTTTACCCAATTCTCTTTTCCCGGAGGAATTTCCAGCCATGTGGCGCCGACGACTCCGGGATCGATCCACGAAGGCGGCGAACTGGGCTACTCGCTGAGTCACGCGTTCGGCGCGGTCTTCGATAATCCCGGCTTGACTGTCGCGTGCGTGATCGGCGACGGTGAGGCCGAGACCGGGCCACTGGCCACAGCCTGGCATTCCACCAAGTTCCT
>NZ_JBYCLA010000313.1:0-7926 GCF_057473665.1 Mycobacterium sp. TH-M25 | reverse complement strand
GCACGATGTGCCCGCCGAGCCGGCTGTTGATGGCCGCGGCGCGCTCCAGATTGACCCGGCTGCCGACCCGTAACTCGCCCAAGTTGGACCGATGCAGCGTTTCGGCCATCACATCGGCGCTGAATTGGCCGTCGGGCAGCACCTCCACCACCGTCAGGCACACGCCGTTGACCGCAATCGAATCGCCATGTCCAGCGTCGGCGGTGACGGTGCGACCGCGAATGACCAGGCGCGCCGCATCGGCATGGGCGTCGCGGCCGGTCACCTCTCCGAGTTCCTCGACAATTCCGGTGAACATGGCACCAGGCTAGTTGGCCGTCCTCCCAGCCCCTATCGGGCACGGCAAACGCCGTTGTCAAGCGACGTAGGCACGCCGCGTTCGACCCCCACCACTCCCCGTGTTTTCCGGGCCGGTCACTGGCACCCTCTACGATGCAGGGTATGCCAGCCCCCAGACGTCACCGCCGTCTCTTCGCCGTCCTCGCCACCCTGAGCATTGCCACCGCCGTGATCGCCGGCTGCTCATCGGGCTCCAAGCTGAGCGGCGGACCACTGCCCGACGCGACGACCTTGGTCAAACAGGCCACCGACGTCACCAAGAACGTCACGAGCGCACACCTGGTGTTGTCGGTGAACGGCAAAATTACCGGGCTGCCGGTCAAGACACTGACGGGTGACTTGACCACGAAGCCGAACACCGCCGCGTCGGGAAACGCCACGATCACCATTGGCGGGTCTGATCTGAATGCCAACTTCGTGGTCGCCGACGGGGACCTGTACGCCACCCTGACGCCGAACAAATGGAGCGATTTCGGCAGAGCCTCCGACATCTACGATGTCGCGTCGATCCTGAATCCGGAGACCGGCCTGGCCAACGTGCTGGCGAACTTTACCAGCGCCAAGGCCGAGGGCCGCGACAGCATCAACGGTCAAAGCGCCGTCCGCATCAGTGGAAACATCTCCGCAGATGCGGTAAACAAGATCGCGCCGCCCTTCAACGCGACGCAGCCCGTGCCGGCCACCGTCTGGATTCAGGAGACCGGCGATCACCAGCTAGCGCAGATCAGGATGGATAAGAGTTCAGGCAATTCCGTCCAGATGACATTGTCGAATTGGGGCCAGCCGGTGCAGGTCACCAAGCCCCCGGTGAGCTGATGAGCACGCAGGCGGGACGCCGAGTCGCGATCAGCGCCGGCAGCCTCGCGGTACTGCTAGGGGCCCTGGACACCTATGTCGTGGTCACCATCATGCGCGACATCATGCGTGACGTCGGCATCCCGGTGAACCAGATGCAGCGGATCACCTGGATCGTCACCCTGTACCTGCTGGGCTACATCGCCGCAATGCCACTGTTGGGCCGGGCTTCCGACCGATTCGGCCGCAAGCTGTTGCTACAGGTCAGCTTGGCCGGATTCGCCGTCGGGTCAGTGGTCACCGCGCTGGCCGGGCAGTTTGGCGACTTTCATCTGCTGATCGCCGGCCGCACCATCCAGGGGGTAGCCAGCGGCGCGCTGCTGCCGATCACTCTGGCGCTGGGCGCGGATTTGTGGGCACAGCGCAGCCGCGCTGGCGTGCTCGGTGGCATTGGCGCCGCGCAGGAGCTCGGCAGCGTGCTGGGTCCGCTGTACGGAATCTTCATCGTCTGGCTCTTCAGCGATTGGCGATACGTGTTCTGGATCAACGTCCCGCTGACCGCGATCGCCATGCTGATGATCCAATTCAGCCTGCCCTCGCACGACCGCGGCGACGAGCCGGAGAAGGTCGACGTGGTCGGTGGTGTGCTGCTGGCCATCACGCTAGGCCTGGTGGTCATCGGGCTCTACAACCCCCAACCCGACGGCAAACAGGTGCTGCCCAGCTACGGGTTGCCCATGCTGGTCGGGGCGATCGTCGCCGCGGTGGCATTCGCGGTCTGGGAGCGCTTCGCCCGCACCCGGCTGATCGAACCGGCCGGTGTGCACTTCCGGCCATTCCTGTGCGCACTGGGCGCATCGGTTGCCGCGGGCGCGGCGCTGATGGTGACGCTGGTCAACGTGGAACTGTTCGGCCAGGGCGTGCTGGGGATGGACCAGACCCAAGCGGCCGGTCTACTGGTGTGGTTTCTGATTGCGCTGCCGATCGGGGCGCTGCTGGGCGGGTGGATCGCCACCATGGCCGGGGACCGCATAATGGCCTTCGTCGGGCTGCTCATCGCCGCGGGTGGCTATTGGCTGATCTCCCACTGGCCGGTCGACTTGCTGAACTATCGGCACAGCATCTTCGGTGTATTCAGCGTGCCCGCCATGCACTCCGACCTGCTGGTGGCCGGCCTGGGACTCGGCCTGGTGATCGGCCCATTGTCGTCGGCTACCCTGCGTGTTGTCCCGGCGGCGCAGCACGGTATCGCCTCGGCGGCAGTGGTGGTAGCCAGGATGACCGGCATGTTGATCGGGGTAGCCGCGCTGACTGCCTGGGGGTTGTACCGGTTTAACCAGATCCTTGCCGGGTTGTCGACGGCGGTCCCGCGCGATGCCACCTTAATTGAACGCGCCGCCGCGATAGCCGGCCAGGCTCAGCGCGCATACACGATGATGTACGGCGACATCTTCACGATCACGGCCATCGTATGTGTCATTGGAGCACTGCTGGGTCTGCTGATCAGCGGCCGCAAGGAACACGCGAACGAGCCAGAAGTCGTCGAGCTACAGGCGGCTACCGCGCCACCAGGCTGAGCACCAGATCAGGGCCAGCTCGATCGATGCCGTCGAACTGCCAGCGCAGCGCCCGCGCGATGTTGGGCACGCCTACGTCGTCAACGGCAGTGACGGGGCCACCCAGCAGGATCGGCGCGACGTAGGCCAGGATCCGGTTGATGACTCCGGCCCGCAGGAAAGCACCGGCGAGGGTGGGGCCCCCTTCCAGCAGTACATCGGTCCGATCTGAGAGCGCCTTGAGGACCTCCATGGGATCGTGGGTACGAATCACCATGGTGCGCGAATCGTCGTTGAGAACGTTCGCTTCTGGCGGTATGTCCCGCATGCCCACCACCACTCGCAGCGGTTGCCGGTCGGCCAGCGCACCGTTGGCCAGGCGGGCCGTGAGGGTCGGATTATCAGCCAGGACGGTGCCGGTGCCGACCACGATCGCATCGGCGGTGGCGCGGCGACGATGCACATCGGCGCGCGCGGCTTCGCTGGAGATCCACTGGCTGGAGCCGTCGGCGGCAGCGCTGCGACCGTCGATGCTGCTGGCGTACTTCCACGTCACGTGCGGCAGCCCGGTCCGCTGCTTGTGCAGCCACTCCCGCAGCGGTCCGGCGGTCACCAAATCAGCCAACACCCCGGACCGCACATGCACGCCGGCTGCCGTCAACCGGGCCGCGCCGCCACCGGCGATCGCGTTAGGGTCGGCGACGCCATAGACCACCGTTCCTACTCTGGCTTCCAGCAGCGCGTTCACACATGGCGGCGTCTTGCCGTAGTGGTTGCAAGGCTCGAGGGTGACCACCGCAATGGCGCCGGCGGCCGTACCGCCGGCCTTACGCAGCGCCACCACCTCAGCATGGTCACCGCCGGCCGGCTCGGTGGCGCCAACGCCGACAACCCGCCCGTCGGGGTCCACAATGACCGCCCCGACCGGTGGATTCGGATAGGTGGTGCCCTTAACCAGGTAGGACTGTTCGACAGCCAGCCGCATGGCGGCGTCGAGGCTGTCGACCGTTTGAACGCTCACCGGCGTAGATGCGACGACACGGCACCAGCCTGTCGCCGTAAGGCGGCTACCGCGGCGCTGGGGTCGGCCGCGCCGTAAACGGCCGATCCGGCGACGAAACAGTCCACGCCAGCTTCGGCTGCCTGCTCAATGGTGTCCGCATTGATGCCGCCATCGATCTCGACCAGGATCGTCAACTCGCCCGAATCGACCATCTTGCGTACTGTACGCACCTTGCTCAGCACTTCGGGGATGAATTCCTGGCCCCCGAAACCGGGCTCCACCGACATGATGAGCAGGGTGTCGAAGTGCGGCAAGATATCCAGGTAGGGATCCAGCGGTGTCCCAGGCTTCACGCTGATCCCCGCTTTTGCGCCAGCGGCCCGGATATCGCGGGCTACCCCGACCGGATTGTCGGTGGCCTCGGCGTGGAAGGTGACGTTATAGGCACCCGCTTCGGCGTACGGCGGTGCCCACCGGTCTGGGTTGTCGATCATCAGATGACAATCCATTGGGATGTCGCTGGCGGCCAGCAGGCTCTGCACCACCGGCAGTCCGATCGTCAGGTTCGGCACGAAGTGACCGTCCATCACATCGACATGCAACCAGTCGGCGCCAGCCACGACGGCCGCTTCATCGGCGAGCCGGGCGAAATCAGCGGCCAGGATCGACGGCGCGATCAAGGGTCGCGCATGGTGGCCAGGCATGAGCGACAGATTAGTCCGGCGACGATGCGTGCCGCGGCGCGGCTCACGCCAGGCGGCGCAAGGCGGCCGCGAACATGGCGTCGGTGCCGTGCCGGTGCGGCCAAAGCTGCACATACGGACCATCGCCCAGCCCCTCGGTGATCGGCTCAAACAACGACCGGGTGTCCAACGCGCACACCGGATGACGACGCAACGCGTCGGCTATCACCCCTACCGTCTCGGCCAGGTGCGGTGAACACGTCGAATAGAGCAGCACGCCACCGGGTCGGGTCAGCGCGATCGCGGCACTCAGCAGCTCGCGTTGCAGCTTGGCTAGCGCTGGCACGTCACTAGGCTGACGCCGCCAGCGGGCCTCGGGCCGACGGCGCAGTGCGCCTAACCCGGTGCAGGGCACGTCGATGAGCACCCGGTCGAAACCCGGGTCGAGGCCGGACTGGCGCCCGTCGACACGCAGCACGTCTACCGGCAACCCGCGGGTATTGTCCACCACCAGATCGGCACGGCGCGGCGCCGGCTCGACTGCGGTGACCCGAGCGCCGCAGCCGGCACCCAGCGCAGCCAGCAGCGCGGTCTTGCCGCCCGGCCCGGCGCACAGATCCAGCCATCGGCCAGTGTCACCGTCGACCGGTGCCAGGGTGAGTGCGCGGGCCACCAACTGACTGCCCTCATCCTGGACCAGGGCTGCGCCGTCGCGCACCGGTGCCAGCTGTCCGGGGTCGCCACCAGAGAGGTACACCGCATACGGCGAGTACCGACCAACGGTGCCGTGCACCGTGTCGGCTAGTTCTGCAGCGCTCAGCACTGAAGGGCGGGCCGCCAAGTGCACCCGGGGCCGTTCGTCGTCGCTGGCCAGTACCGCGTCGAGCTCTGTCGCCGCCGAACCCAGCGCGTCAACGAAGGCCTGGGCAATCCAGCGTGGATGGGCATGGACGAACGCCGCGTACCCGATCGGATCGCCTGACGGGTCGGGGGCCAGCTCGTCCACCCAGGATCGCTCGTCTCGCTCGGCGATAGTACGCAACACGCCATTGACGAAACCCGCTCGCGCCGAGTCAAATTCGATTCCGGCCTGTTCAACGGTGGTGGACACCGCGGCGTGCGCCTCGACGCGGGTACGCAGCAGCTGATAGGTGCCCAGCCGGAGCAGGTCGAGTAGCACCGGATTGATCGCTTGCGGCGAGCGTCCCGCCGCCGCACCGATGACCGCGTCGAGCAAACCCCGGGTTCGGCACGCGCCGTAAGCCAGCTCGGTGGCGAACGCCGCGTCTCGTCCGCTGATACCACGTTGCTGCAGCAGTGCGGGCAGCGCAAGGTTCGCATACGCGTCGCGTTCACTGACCGCTCGAAGCACTTCAAACGCAGCGTGACGCGCCGGGTCCAGCGGCCGGCGACGCGGCCCGCGTGCTCGATTCTGCGGTCGGACTGGTTTGCGGTCTGGCTGGTTTCGGCGTGGCTTAGCCTGGCCTGAGGTCATAATGCCCGCACTGCGGGGTCCAGCCGGGCGCCCCGCGCCCAGTCGACAGCGTTCATGAGTTTCTTTCCTGGCGGCTGAATCTGGCCCAGCCGCACCGGATCTGATCCAGTACCGATCCACACGCTTTTGCGGTCTACGTGAATACCACCGGGCGGCAAGGGCTTCAACGGCCTCGGCAGATCAGCAGCGCCAGCGTCGAGGTGCACAGGTCCGAGTTTGACCCGTAACTCACCGATAAATGTCCAGGCCCCCGGGTTGGGCGTGACGGCCCGAATGCGACGCTCAACAACTGGAGCCGGCAGATCCCAGCGCACCCGGGCCTGCTCAACGGTGATTTTCGGCGCGACGCTAACCCCTTCGGCCGGTTGCGGTCGCGGTGTCAGCGTCGCGTCGGCGATGCCGTCCAGTGTGCTCGACAGCAGCGTCGCCCCGGAAACCGCCAGTCGCTCAAGCAGATCGCCAGCGGTGTCAGTCGGCTGGATCGTCTCGGTGACGACTCCATAAACCGGTCCAGAATCCAGGCTCGGCTCGATCTGGAACGTCGTCGCTCCGGTGATCGTGTCGCCAGCGGCGATCGCAGCTTGCACCGGCGCCGCGCCGCGCCAGGCCGGCAGCAGCGAGAAGTGCAAGTTAACCCAGCCGCGCGGTGGCACCGCGAGCAGCGGATTGGCCAGCAGCGCGCCGTAGGCCACCACCGCGCAACACTGCGGTGCCAACTCCGATAGTTCGCTGACAAACTCGGGCGAGTTCGGCCGAGCTGGCCGCAGCAAGGGAATGCCGCGGTCGAGCGCCTCGCGGGCCACCAGCGACGGTTCCGGCTTGCCCCTCCTGCCGGATGCGGCGTCGGGCCGGGTCAACACGGCAACCACGTCATGACGAGGCGAGTCGATGAGACGACGCAGCGCGGGCAGCGCGGGTTCGGGGGTGCCGGCAAAGACGAGACGCACCGGAACAGTCTAAGAACGGTCCCCGGCCTTGCTATTCCGCAGGCCGTGTACATGTGTCGTAGGCCACATCGGTGACATGCACAAATCACCCACAGATGTTATAGACATTTACTATTGCAAGTACATACTATTTCTAGCGGGCATCATCGCCACCTGGGAGGAGACCAGAATGAACCTCGACATACCCATCCATGAGGACCAGTCGCTTGCGGCCACGCATCGAGCGATGTGGGCACTGGGCGACTACGCTCTGATGGCCGAGGAGGTGATGGCCCCACTGGGGCCAATCCTGGTCGCCGCCACGGGTATTCGACCTGGCGTTCGAGTACTCGACGTCGCCGCCGGCTCCGGCAACATCTCGCTCCCTGCCGCCAAGACTGGCGCCACCATTGTCTCCACCGACCTGACGCCGGAGCTGTTGCAGCGCTCCCAGGCCAGGGCTGCAGAGCTCGGGCTGACGCTCGAATACCGGGAAGCCAATGCACAAGCCCTGCCGTTTGGCGACGGGGAGTTCGATGTCGTGATGTCGGCCATCGGCGTGATGTTTGCGCCAGACCATCGACGCGCTGCCAGCGAGCTGGTTCGAGTTTGCCGGCCCGGCGGGACGATCGGTGTGATGAGCTGGACGCAAGAGGGCTTCTTCGGCCGAATGTTAGCCACGATCAGGCCTTACCGGCCAAGCCTCTCGGCGGCCTTACCCCCGGCAGCGCTATGGGGACGCGAGGCCTACATCCGCGGGCTGCTGGGCCATGGCGTCAGCAACGTCAAAACGGAGCGCAGACAGCTCGAGGTGAAGCGGTTCGCCACCGCCCAGGGCGTCCACGACTACTTCAAGAACCATTACGGTCCAACGATCGAGGCCTACGCAAACATCGGCGACAATGCAGTGCTAGCCGCCGAACTCGACGCCCAACTCACCGAGCTCGCACAGGAATACCTGACGAACGGCGCGATGGATTGGGAATACCTGCTGCTCACCGCTCAAAAGCACTGAGACCGGCCGCCCTGAGCTCGGCACCCTCCGGCCCCCAACGCCGAGCTCGGGGCGCTGCCACAAAGACTTGACCATCGGCCCTTTGCAGCGAGCCGTGGCCACGCCTACATGTAT
>NZ_JBYCLA010000312.1:0-17088 GCF_057473665.1 Mycobacterium sp. TH-M25 | reverse complement strand
GACGTGATCGTCATCGCCGATTCGGACAACTGGAGCACCGAGGTGCCGGCGCTGACGGTGTCGCTGCGCGGGCTGGCCGACTGTGTGGTCGAGGTGGCCACCCTCGATCACGGCCTGCACTCCGGGCTGTGGGGCGGGGTGGTACCCGATGCCCTGAGCGTGCTGGTGCGTCTGCTGGCCAGCCTGCATGATGACGCCGGAAATGTCGCGGTGGCCGGTCTGCACGAAAGTAAAGCGGCCGCGGTCGATTACCCCGCTGACCGGGTCCGCGTGGAGTCGGGGCTGCTACCCGGGGTCAGCGAAATCGGTTCCGGTTCGGTGCCACAACGCATGTGGGCCAAGCCCGCGATCACCGTCATCGGGATCGACACGACTTCGATTGCGGCAGCGTCGAACACGCTGATCCCGCGCGCCCGGGCCAAAGTGAGCATCCGGGTCGCGCCGGGCGGTGACGCCGCCGCGCACCTGCAAGCCTTGCGCGCCCACCTGGAGCAGCACGCCCCGTGGGGCGCCCAGGTGAGCGTCACACCAGGCGACATCGGTCAGCCGTACTCCATCAACGTCGAAGGGCCCGCCTACGACGCCGCCCGCGCCGCGTTCCGGCAGGCATGGGGGACTGAGCCGGTTGAGATGGGCATGGGCGGCTCGATCCCGTTCATTGCCGAGTTCGCCGCCGCCTACCCGGATGCGGCGATTCTGGTGACCGGTGTCGAAGATCCCGGCACCCAGGCGCACAGCGTCAACGAGAGCCTGCATCTGGGCGTGCTGGAGCGGACCGCGACCGCCGAGGCGCTACTGCTGGAGAATCTCGGCTAAACGTCGAGTTCGCGGCGCAGCTTGGCCACGTGTCCGGTGGCCTTGACGTTGTACTGGGCCTCGGCGATCTTGCCGTTCTCGTCGACGACGAACGTCGAGCGAATGACGCCCTGGACGGTTTTGCCGTACATCTTCTTCTCGCCGTAGGCGCCGTAGGCGGTCAGCACCGTGCGCTCGGGGTCGGACAGCAGGGGAAACGTCAACCCCTCGGCGTCACGGAACTTGGCCAGCTTCTCCGGCTTGTCGGGGGAGATCCCGATGACGTCGAGGCCGGCCCCGTTGAGCTCATTCAGGCTGTCGCGGAAGTCGCAGGCCTGCTTGGTGCAGCCGGGGGTCGACGCCGCCGGGTAGAAGTAGACGATCACGCGACGGCCTTTGTGGTCGGCGAGTGAGACTTTGTTGCCGTCGGCGTCGGGAAGGGTGAAGGCGGGCGCTTTGTCGCCCGGCGCGAGGCGCGCGGTATCGGTCACGGAGCTGCCTTTCTGTTCACCGGCCAGTCTGATGAGAGCCGGCTGATCTAGGGTAGGTCGGCAGGCACCAACTTAGACCGAGCCTGGTCTGGGTGCGCCGACGACAGGGAGGACGAGAGTGGCGGAGCGGGACCCCGACACCATCAAGCAGGAGATCGACAAGGCGCGTGACCAACTCGCGGCGACCGTCGACTCACTGGCTGTGCGGGCCAATCCCCGCCGACTCGCCGACGACGCCAAGGCCCGTGCGATCGGCTTCGTCAAGAAGCCGGCAGTCGCGGCATCGCTGGCGGGTATCGCAGTGCTGGTAGTCGTTGTGACGGTGCGTCGGGTCCGTCACCGGTAGGCGCGATTCCCGAAGGGCCGCTAGACGTGTCTATGCGGCTTGAGTCACAGTGACTGACCGGAAGTGTTCGATACTGTCCTGGTCGGTCAAGTCATTGATGAGTTCCGCCAATATGGCCCGGACATCACGAGGCGACGTGTGCTTCGTGGTTGCGATCTGACCGTCGTCGAATTCGATGCTGACTACGTAGTGGCACACAACTGCTCCTTCCGGCCACCTTGCGGTGATGCTTCACGCTAACCGTCAACGGAAAACTGAGAGTTTCGAGCAGCTGTGGGAATCCTGTGGATCGTGCCGGTATCACGGCCGCACCGCGGCGTACACACGATGCCCTATTGGTCAGTGAGTGCGCCGTCAGGGTTTCGAACCCCGGACCCGCTGATTAAGAGTCAGCTGCTCTACCAACTGAGCTAACGGCGCGTGCGTCCTGCCGAACTGCGGTTGCGACAATAACAGTCAATCCGTCGACGGACGAAATCGCCGCGTGTGGGATTGATCGGTGGCGACACCTGACCTCGCCCGCGCCCTACAATGCTCGTGAGTAACAGAATGCTCGGCCGTAACAGGTCGTCACATGTCTCGAGGGGATACACGGCAGGTGTCTGGTCGCTTCAACGGGTTTCGGCATGGTGTTCAGCGCTGGCTGGCCGTGCTGATAGTGCCGCTCGTCGTTTTCGGCGCCGCGGCCTGTAGTGGCAACGGCGGCGCTGCCCAGCCCAAGGCGATCATGGACAAAGCCACGCCGTTCAGCGACCTGATGGTCCCCAAACTCACGGCATCGGTCACCGATGGCGCGGTAGGCGTCGCGGTCGACAGCCCGATCACGGTGAGCGCGGGCAGCGGCGTGCTGGCCTCGGTCGATATGGTCAACGAAAACGGTGGCACGGTCGACGGTCAACTCAGCACCGATGGCGTGCACTGGGCCAGCACCGAGCGGCTGAAGTACAACCGGCTCTACACGCTGACCGCCAAGGCTCGCGGGTTGGGCGGTGTGGCCACCCTGCAGGTGTCGTTCCAGACTCATTCGCCGCATAACCTGGCGATGCCCTACCCCCGACCGAGTGACGGCGAGGTGGTGGGCGTCGGCGAGCCAGTCGCCGTTCAGTTCGACGAGAACATCGCGGACCGCCAAGCCGCCGAGAAGGCGATCCAGGTGACCACCGATCCGCCCGTCGAGGGTGCGTTCTACTGGCTGAACAATCGCGAAGTCCGTTGGCGTCCTGAGCATTTTTGGAAGCCGGGAACCAACGTCGATGTCGCGGTCAACACCTACGGGGTCAACCTCGGCGACGGGGTATTCGGTCAGGACAACGCCCACACCCACTTCACCATCGGTGACGAGGTCATCGCGACGGCCGATGACAACACCAAAATGGTGACGGTTCGTGTCAACGGTGAAGTTGTCAAAACCATGCCGACGTCGATGGGCAAAGACAGCACACCGACGGCAAGCGGGACCTACATCATTGGTGTGCGATTTGCGCACATGATCATGGACTCGTCGACCTACGGCGTGCCGGTCAACTCGCCCAACGGCTACCGCACCGAGGTCGATTTCGCCACCCAGATGTCCTACAGCGGCGTCTTCGTGCACGCGGCCCCCTGGTCGGTGGGCGCGCAGGGCCACGCCAACACCAGCCACGGCTGCCTCAACGTGAGCCCGAGCAACGCGCAGTGGTTCTTCGAACACACCAAACGCGGTGACATCGTCGAGGTGCTCAACACGATCGGACCGCCGCTGTCGGGCACCGAAGGCCTCGGTGACTGGAACATCCCATGGGATCAGTGGCACGCCGGCAACGCCAACGCGTGACGTCTGCTCAGGAGGCAAGGGCGCGAGGGGGCCGGCAAAAGAAATAGGTCAGAGGGCCAAAATGCCCGCTGAGCCATTTGGGGTGACTGACGGGACTCGAACCCGCGACATTCAGGATCACAACCTGACGCTCTACCAACTGAACTACAGCCACCATCGCCGCCAAACCGAGAAGCGGCGTCGTCGATACTAGCGGCTCGGGCCGTCGGCGGCCGAATCCGCTCCCTCCGGCGCGGCCGAGTCGACACCGAGCTCGGCGGCGACAGCGCCGATCTCGCTGGTCGTGGGCCCGGGCTGGGGCACGAACGCAGTGCTCCGGTAGTACCTCAACTCGCGGATGGACTCGTGGATATCGGCCAGCGCGCGGTGCGCCAGTCCCTTGGACGGCTGACCGTAGTAGATCCGTGGATACCAGCGGCGGCACAGTTCTTTGATCGAGCTCACATCGATCATCCGATAGTGCAGAAACGAGTCCAGGGCCGGCATGTCCCGCGCGATGAAGCCGCGGTCGGTGGCGATCGAGTTACCGGCCAGCGGCGCCGTTTTGGCCTGCTTGACGTGCTGACGGATGTAGTCGAGCGCCGCAGCCTCCGCGGTCGCGAGATCCACGGTGGACGCCCGCACCTCGTCGATGAGACCGGAGCGGGTGTGCATCTCGGTGACCACGTCGACCATCGAATTCAACGCGGCGTCCTCGGCATGGATGACCATGTCGAGTCCGTCACCGAGAATATTGAGTTCGCCGTCGGTCACCAGGACGGCGATCTCGATCAATTTGTCCGAGCCCAGGTCCAGCCCGGTCATTTCGCAGTCGATCCATACCAATTCGTCCCGCACAGCGTTCACAGTAGGCAAAGTTAGCTGGGCAGGCTGCAGCCACCCCGCCCGGCCGCGTCAGCCAGTAAGGTCATGCGTGATCTTCGACCACGGCGACTCCGGGAGTGACAAGGGTCTTATGGGCACTGAATCGGCAGCGACCCCGGCACAGCAGATCGCGGCTGGCTACGCCGTCGGGGGGCAGGCTCTGGAACTGGGCGCCGTCGTCGTCGACGGCAACGTGGACCCGGCTGCGCAAATCCGCATCCCGCTGGCCACCGTCAACCGCCACGGCCTGGTGGCCGGCGCGACCGGGACCGGAAAGACCAAGACGCTGCAGGTGATCGCCGAGCAGCTTTCCGCGGCGGGCGTGCCGGTGCTGATGGCCGACGTCAAAGGTGACCTGTCCGGCCTGTCGCGACCGGGCCAGAGTAACGACAAGATCACCGAGCGCACCAAGGAGACCGGTGACGACTGGACGCCCACTGCCTACCCGGTGGACTTTCTGTCGTTGGGCACCAAGGGCATCGGCGTTCCAGTGCGGGCCACGATCGCCAGCTTCGGGCCGATTTTGTTGTCAAAGGTATTGGGGCTCAATGCTACCCAGGAATCTACTCTGGGGTTGATCTTTCACTACGCCGAGCAGAACAACTACGAGTTGTTGGACCTGAAGGACCTGCGCGCGGTGATCGCCAAGCTCACCAGCGACGAAGGCAAGGCGGATTTGAAGTCGCTGGGCGGTGTTTCTGCGACGACGGCGGGGGTCATCCTGCGTGCGCTGGTCAACCTCGAGGCTGAAGGCGCCGACACGTTCTTCGGCGAGCCAGAGTTAAAGCCCACGGATCTCTTGCGTTTCGACGACAAGGGTCGTGGCGTGATCTCGTTGCTGGAACTCGGTGCTCAAGCGGCCCGACCGGTGCTGTTCTCCACCTTTCTGATGTGGGTGCTGTCCGATCTTTTCCGGACCCTGCCCGAAATCGGCGACGTCGACAAACCCAAGCTGGTGTTCTTTTTCGACGAGTCCCATCTGCTGTTCAATGAAGCGTCCAAGGCGTTCCTGGAGCAGGTCGAGCAGACGGTCAAGCTGATCCGCTCGCGCGGGGTCGGGGTGTTCTTTTGCACGCAGCTGCCGACCGATGTGCCCAACGAGGTGCTCTCTCAATTGGGCGCGCGCATCCAGCACGCGCTGCGGGCGTTCACTCCGGACGACCAGAAAGCGCTGACGAGGACCGTCCGTACCTACCCGAAAACCGATGTCTACGACCTGGCGTCGGCGCTGACGTCACTGGGCATCGGCGAAGCGGTGGTCACTGTGCTCTCCGAACGCGGCGCCCCGACCCCGGTGGCTTGGACCAGGCTGCGCTCGCCCCGGTCGTTGATGGCCGCCCTGGGAGACGAGGCGATCAGCGCGGCCGCCAAGGGCAGTCCCCTGCAGGCAACGTACGGCGAGACCAAGGACCGCGAATCCGCCTACGAGAAAATCGAAGCCGAAAAGGCCAAGGCGCAAGCCGAACAACCGTCGCGGCCGACGGGGTCGAAGAAGGCGCCCGAGGCGGCCAAAAAGCCTGGCTGGTTCGGTCGATTCGTCAACAGTCGCGGCTTCCAGAACTTCCTCAAGGTGCTCGGCACCGAGCTCATCCGCGGCATGTTCGGGGGCGGCAGCAAACGCCGTCGCTAGGTCAGCCGCCGCCCATTTTCTTGTAGAAGCGTCCGACGATCGGCGCCACGATCGCGCGCGGTGAGTACTGGCTGGCTGCAGACATCGCCTTGGACGTCACCCCGGGTACGATGCGCATCTTGTTGTGCGCCAGTGCATCCAGCGATTTCTTCGCGGTGTATTCGGTGGAGATCCACAGGAAATTGGGTACCAGCTTTTCGACGATCGACACGTCAGCCGGGCCCGGTAGTTCGGTGCGTACCGGGCCGGGTGCCAAAACCGTAACGTGCACACCGGTTTTGCGAAGTTCGCCACGCAGCGACTCGCTGAAGGTATTCGCAAACGCCTTGGTCGCCGCGTACGTCGCGTTGTAGGGGATCGGCGAATTACCGGCTGCCGAACCGGAAATCAAGATGCCGCCGGCTCTGCGCTCGAGCATGCCCGGCAGCACCGTCAACACCATGTCGTGCACCGCGACCGCATTCAGCTGTACCTGGGCACGCTCGACCGCGGGGTCGAGCGTGGCGACCGGCCCGAAGGTCGCGGTCCCGGCATTGGCGCACAAGATCGAGACGTTCCGGGTGGCCAACTCGTCGAGCAGCTTTGACCGTTCGGCGGTGTCGGAGAGATCAGCGGGCCGCACTTCAACGGTGACGCCGTACTTGTCGCCCAGGCTGCCGGCCAGCGCGTTGAGCTGATCTTCGCGCCGCGCTGTGATGATCAGATTGTGGCCGCGAGCGGCCAATTCGGTGGCCAGCGCCGCGCCGATGTTCTGTGAAGCCCCGGTTACAACTGCGCGAGCATCGGGGCTGGGAGCGGGGACCGGCATGCGCCAATGGTAGACAGACCAACGATGTCTGAATCCAGCAGCCACGTTCCACCCGGCACCAAGCGGTCGCAAGCGGTGGCGTGGGCGCTGTGGGACACCGGTTCGGCGGGTGTGAGCGCCGTCGTGGTTACCTTCGTGTTCTCGGTCTATCTCACCGGTGCCGTCGGCAAAGGCCTGCCAGGTGGCGTTACGCCGGCAAGCTGGCTGGGCCGGGCCTTGGCGATCGCCGGGCTGTCCATCGCGGTGTTGGCGCCGGTGATCGGTGTCTGGGTGGAGAACCCCCGGCGGCGCCGCCTCACACTGACCGTGCTGACCGGCCTGGTGGTGGCCTTGGTCAGCGCGATGAGCCTGATCCGTGAGCGACCGGACTACTTGTGGGCGGGGCTGACCTTGCTCGCGCTCGGTGCGGCGTGCGGCGACCTGGCCAGCGTTCCGTACAACGCGATGCTGCGACAGCTCACGACGCGGGACAACTCCGGGCGGATCTCCGGTTTCGGCCTGGCCGCCGCGTTCGTCGGCAGCGTCGGGTTGTTACTGGTGGTCTACTTCGGCTGCATCGACGGGAAGGGGCCCACCCGCGGATTTCTGCACCTGCCGGTGGGCGACGGGATGAACGTCCGGATCGCGATGCTGGTCGCGGCCGGCTGGTTCGTGACGTTTGCGACGCCGCTGCTGCTGACTGCGCACAATTTTCCGTCGTCGAGCGCAGCCATCCCCACCCATAGCGCGCTGGGTGGCTACCGCAAGCTCTGGCAGGACCTGGTTGGCGAGTGGCGTCGAGATCGCAATCTGGTCTACTACCTGCTTTCGTCGGCGATCTTTCGAGACGGTCTGGCCGGTGTGTTCACCTTTGGCGGGGTGGTCGGCGTCAGCGCCTACGGGATCGCGCCCGACGCTGTCCTGATCTTCGGGGTAGCCGCCAGCGTGGTGGCCGCGCTGGGCGCCGTTGTCGGCGGATTCCTCGACGACCGGATCGGCTCGAAACCCGTCATCGTCGGATCGCTGGCCTGCATCATTGGCGCTGCTTTGGCGATGATGGCGCTGTCGGGGCCGCGCGCGTTCTGGGCCACCGGGCTGTTGCTGTGCCTGTTCATCGGGCCAGCCCAGGCGTCGGCCCGCACTTTGCTGCTGCGGATGTCCAGCGACGGCAAGGAAGGCGTGGCTTTCGGCCTCTACACGATGACCGGGCGTGCGGTGTCCTTCGTGGGGCCGTGGCTGTTCTCGGTGTTCGTCGACGTCTTCGGTGCGGTGCGGGCCGGAATGGGCGGCCTGTGTCTGGTCATGATCGTCGGGCTGGTGGGCCTGATGCTGGTGCGGGCCCCGCACCGGATGGCGCTGGCCGACTGAGCCTCAGCCGTTGCAGATCGTCAGCCCGGCGCCGCTGCGGTGGCTGATCTCCAACCCATCCGCAGTGACCGTGCACGTGACGTCATGTCCGATGTTGACGATCGTGACAGAGGGCGTTTTGCTGCCGGACTCGGCCAAGCTGACCTCCTTGGTCCACGGCAACGCGACGTTGAACTCGGTCTGCATCATCCCGTCGGTGTCCACGTAGGTGATGCTGATGGCGCGGCCGTCACCCATGACGTTGTAGATCACGGTCTGCATCGCGCCCGGGCCGGCCGGCTGACCCGGCTCGGTGGTGCCTGGCTTGGGCGCCTGGGCCGACTGCGACGGTGAGTGGGGCACCACCGGGACGGGTTTCTGCGAGTTAGGCGTCGACGGCAGCGCCGGCACCGCGGTCTGCCTTCGGCCCGTGCCGTTGGCGATCACCAACGCGATGACCAGCCCGGCCACCAGCACCACCGCCGCGGCCGCGGCGATCCACAGCCAGCGCGGCGTCCTGGGCTTTCCCGGCTCGGGCTCTTGCGGCGGCTGATTCGGGGGCGGCTGACCCTGCCGCCAATATTGCGGCAGTCTGTCGGTCGGGTTTGCCGAATTGGGATCGTAAGACGCATCGGAGTAATACGGCGGCGGATAAGTCGGCTGGGAACTGTAGGCCGGATCCGCATAGGGCTGGTACGGCTGGCTCAGGCGTTGGGTTTGCTCAGTCTGATCTTGCGCCGAACGCGTGTGCCCGAGATGACGTCGATCGCTCATACCCACCTCATTTCTGCAGCGTACCTGCAGCGCAACCGTCGGCGCCGAAATGTCTGACGGACGCCGGAAGTGCTGGTCACACCGATGCTGCGACCACGGTCAACGCGGCCACCGTCATCGCGCGCAGCACCGCCCGCGACCGTACGCCGCAGTCTGGTTTCAGGCTGTACGGCGTGGAGTTGAGCAGCCCGAACACGGCATGCGCCATCAGTCGGGCGTCGGCCTCGGCGAGCCCCGGTTCGAGGTGGCGCAACACGCCCACCCAGACTTCGACGTACTGACGCTGGGCGCGCCGCACCTGGCGCTCCGCGGTAGCCGGGAGATGGGCGAGGTCGCGGTCCTGGATCCGGATGAGGTCCGGCTCGCCCAGGGCGAAGTCGAGATGGAAGTCGATCAGCCCGTCCAGCGCCGCGGCCGCGTCGGTTTCGCGCAACCGGACTTCCCGCGCGCCGGCGAGCAGCCTGGTGCTAATGCCGACCAGCAACTCGACCAGCAGCGACTCTTTGTTGGGGAAGTGCCGGTAGATCGCGGGACCGCTGACTCCGGCTGCGGCGCCGATATCTTCGAGGCGAACCGCGAGGAAGCCGCGCTCGGCGAACAGCCGCTCGGCGGCGCCGAGCAATTGCAGGCGGCGATCCGATTTGCGTCGGCTGCGGGGGTTCGGCGCAGCGTCGGGGTCGCCGTGGTTCGCCGGAGCGGTCGCCGCCATCGCGCCTCCCTGGACAGTTCGGTTAATCCCCACTAACATAGCACGAGTTAGTGACCATTAACCGAAATTGGCGTGTGACCGATGACCTCACCGGCGGAAAACCGCAACGCGCACAACGCTCTTGTGGAGCAGTTGCGGTGCAAGCTTGCGTCAGCGGCACTGGGCGGCTCGCCCCGTTCCCGCGCCCGCCATGTCGACCGCGGCAAGTTGTTGCCGCGCGATCGCGTCGATGGACTGCTCGATCCCGGTAGCCCGCTGCTCGAAATCGCGCCGCTGGCCGCCGATGGAATGTACGACGACGAGTGCCCCGGCGCCGGCATCATCACCGGAGTCGGCCGGATCTCCGGCCGTGAATGCATGATCGTGGCCAATGACGCGACCGTCAAAGGTGGTACCTACTACCCGATTACGGTGAAAAAGCATCTGCGCGCCCAGGAGATCGCGAGCCAGAATCGACTGCCCTGCATCTATCTGGTCGACTCCGGCGGTGCGTTCCTGCCGCGGCAGGACGAGGTATTCCCCGACCGCGAGCATTTCGGCCGAATCTTCTACAACCAGGCCAATCTCAGCGCACAGGGCATCCCGCAGATTGCCGCGGTGCTGGGATCGTGCACGGCGGGCGGTGCGTACGTTCCGGCGATGAGCGACGAAGCCGTGATCGTGCGTAACCAGGGCACCATCTTCCTGGGCGGCCCGCCGCTGGTGAAGGCGGCCACCGGGGAAGTGGTCTCGGCCGAGGATCTCGGTGGGGGAGAATTGCATTCGAAGACTTCCGGCGTCACCGACCATCTCGCGCACGACGACCGCGATGCGTTGCGGATCGTCCGGCGCATCGTCTCGACGCTGGGCCCGCGCGAACCGCGGATCTGGGACGTGCGGCCCGCGGTGGACCCGATCGCCGACCAGTCCGAGCTCTATGACGTGGTTCCCGTCGACCCCCGGATTCCCTACGACGTGCACAACGTCATCGACCGACTGGTCGACGGTGGCGAGTTCGTCGAGTTCAAAGCCGACTACGGCACCACGCTGGTCACCGGGTTCGCCCACATCCACGGCCACCCAGTCGGCATCGTGGCCAACAACGGTGTGTTGTTTTCCGAATCTGCGGTCAAGGGTGCACATTTCATCGAATTGTGCGACAAGCGGATGGTGCCGCTGCTGTTCCTGCAGAATATCTCCGGGTTCATGGTCGGCCGCGAATACGAAGCCGGCGGGATCGCCAAACACGGTGCGAAGATGGTGACCGCGGTGGCCTGTGCACGGGTGCCCAAGCTCACGGTGGTGATCGGCGGGTCTTACGGCGCGGGAAACTATTCCATGTGCGGGCGGGCGTATTCGCCACGCTTTTTGTGGATGTGGCCCAATGCACGGATCTCGGTCATGGGCGGTGAGCAGGCGGCCTCGGTGCTGGCGACCGTGCGCGGTGAGATGACCGCCGAGGAGGAAGAAGCGTTGAAAGCCCCGATCCGCGCCCAATACGAACATCAGGGTAACCCGTATTATTCGACGGCCCGGCTCTGGGACGACGGCGTGATCGACCCAGCAGACACCCGAACTGTTGTCGGACTGGCGCTTTCGGTGGCGTCCACCGCACCGGTCGGACCGGTCTCCTACGGCGTCTTCCGGATGTGAGCGCGATGGGATTTCACACCGTCCTGGTGGCCAACCGCGGCGAGATCGCCGTGCGGGTGATTCGCACGCTCAAGGCGATGGGCATTCGCTCGGTCGCGGTGTACAGCGACGCCGATGTCGACGCGCGGCACGTGG
This sequence comes from Mycobacterium sp. TH-M25, assembly GCF_057473665.1. NCBI lineage: Bacteria > Bacillati > Actinomycetota > Actinomycetes > Mycobacteriales > Mycobacteriaceae > Mycobacterium > Mycobacterium sp. TH-M25. Next base: position 5,765 of record NZ_JBYCLA010000312.1, on the reverse strand, counting down.
CCGAGGCCGACGTGGCGATCGCCATCGGCCCGGCGGCGGCCCGAGACAGCTACCTCTGTGTCGCCGCGATCGTCGACGCGGCGCGGCGCGCTGGCGCTCAGGCCGTGCACCCCGGCTACGGATTCCTCTCGGAGAACGCTGATTTCGCGGTGGCGCTGGAGAAGGCCGGAATCGCGTTCATCGGCCCGCCGGTGGGCGCCATCCAGACGATGGGCGACAAAATCGCGGCGAAGGGCACGGTGTCGGCCTCCGGGGTGCCGGTCGTTCCCGGGATCGCGCGGCCCGGCCTGAGCGACGCAGACCTGATCGCCGCCGCCGACGAGGTCGGCTATCCGGTCCTGATCAAGCCGTCCGCCGGTGGCGGCGGCAAGGGCATGCGGATGGTCGAGCAACCGGCCGACTTGCCGGCCGCGTTGGTCAGCGCTCGTCGTGAGTCCGCGGCCGCATTCGGCGACGACACCCTGTTCCTGGAGCGATTTGTGCTGCGCCCCAGGCATATCGAGGTACAGGTGCTGGCCGACGCGCACGGCAACGTGGTGCACTTCGGCGAGCGCGAGTGCAGTCTGCAGCGTCGTCATCAAAAAGTCATCGAGGAGGCGCCGTCGCCGCTGCTGGATGCCCAGACCCGCGCGCGGATCGGCGCCGCCGCGTGCGATACCGCTCGCAGCGTGGATTACACCGGGGCGGGCACGGTGGAATTCATCGTCTCCGCCGACCGTCCGGACGAGTTCTTCTTCATGGAGATGAACACCCGGCTTCAGGTCGAGCATCCCGTCACCGAATTGGTGACCGGGTGGGATCTTGTCGAGTGGCAGATCCGCATCGCGGCAGGGGAGAAGCTCACCGTCGAGCAAGCCGATATTGCATTGCGCGGCCACGCGATCGAAGCGCGGGTCTACGCCGAGGATCCGGCCCACGGTTTCCTGCCCACCGGCGGCGACGTGCTGGCGGTGACGGAACCCGATGCGGTCGGCGTGCGCGTCGACTCGGGCCTGACCGCCGGGATGGTCGTCGGCAGCGACTACGACCCCATGCTGGCGAAAGTCATTGCGCACGGCCCTGACCGGGCCGCAGCACTACGCACCCTGGACCGGGCCCTGGCCGGCACCGCGGTGCTCGGGGTGGTCACCAACATCGAATTCGCCCGCTTCTTGCTGGCCGACCCCGACGTGGTCGCCGGTCGGCTCGACACCGGGCTGCTCGACCGTCGCGCCGGCGACTTCGTGGCTGCCGAACCCTCCGACGAACTGTTCGTCGCCGCGGCGGCATTCCGATGGTTGCGACGCTTTCCCGCGCCGGGCGCAGATCTGTGGGACGTGCCATCCGGATGGCGCATCGGGGGCCGGGCGCCGGTGAGCACCCGGCTGCGATCCGGCGAGCGCGCCGACCACGTGCATATCGTCGGTCACCCTGACGCCGCCCAGGTTCGCGTCGAAGACGGTGAATCCCGTTCGCTGCGAGCGACGTTGGCAGGTAACCAGCTGACGGTGACGCTCGACGGGCTGCGTATCAGCTACACCGTCGCGGCGCAGGACAGCAAGGTATGGCTGGCCGGCGACGGGGTCTTCGCGGTGCTCGACGAGGTACGTGAAGCGCCGGTCCGCGAAGACGAGGAGCACAGCGGCGACGCCGAACTGGTCAGCCCGATGCCCGGCGCGGTCGTCGCGGTCGGCGTCGAAGACGGCGCCGAGGTCGAGTCGGGCGCCGTCGTGGTGACCGTCGAGGCGATGAAGATGGAGCATGCGCTGACGGCGCCGGTCGACGGGATCGTCGAACTTCTGGTCGCGGCCGGCGATCAGGTCAAGGTGGGTCAGCCGCTGGCCCGAATTGCGGCGAAAGTGGGAGAGCATGACTGATTTTCTGTCGACCGGGACGCTGCCGGACGAATACCAACAGCTGGCCAAGACGGTGCGCGACTTCGCCCAGAACATGGTCGCGCCGGTGGCCGCCAAGCACGATGCCGAACACTCCTTCCCCTACGAAGTGGTGGCCGGGATGGCCGAGATGGGTCTGTTCGGGCTTCCGTTTCCCGAAGAGTGGGGCGGCATGGGCGGCGACTACTTCGCCCTGTGCCTGGCGCTGGAGGAACTGGGCAAGGTCGACCAGAGCGTGGCGATCACCCTGGAGGCCGGTGTCTCGTTGGGCGCCATGCCGGTTTACCGTTTCGGCACCGACGCCCAGAAGCGGGAATGGTTGCCGCAGTTGACCAGTGGACGCGCGCTGGGTGCCTTCGGCCTCACCGAGCCCGGTGGCGGCACCGACGCCGGCGCGACCAAGACCACTGCCCGACTCGACGACGGTCAGTGGGTGATCAACGGCTCCAAGCAATTCATCACCAACTCCGGCACCGACATCACCAAGCTCGTCACGGTTACCGCAGTGACCGGCGATCGGGACGGCAAGAAGGAGATCTCGTCGATCCTGGTCCCGGCGCCCACACCGGGATTCACCGTGGAGCCCGCCTACGACAAGGTCGGCTGGAATGCCTCCGACACTCATCCGCTGAGCTTCGACGACGTGCGGGTGCCGCAGGAGAACCTGCTCGGGGAGCGCGGCCGCGGCTACGCCAACTTCCTGCGCATCCTCGACGAGGGCCGCGTCGCGATCGCGGCGCTGTCCACCGGCGTTGCGCAGGGCTGCGTCGACGAGAGCGTCAAGTACGCACGCGAACGCGAGGCGTTCGGGCAGGCGATCGGGCGCTACCAGTCCATCGCGTTCACCATTGCCCGGATGGAGGCTCGCGCACACACCGCCCGCACCGCCTATTACGACGCCGCGGCACTGATGCTGGCCGGTAAGCCCTTCAAGAAGCAGGCGGCGATCGCCAAGCTGGTCGCCAGCGAGGCGGCGATGGACAACGCCCGAGACGCCACCCAAATTCACGGCGGCTACGGCTTTATGAATGAATTCACTGTGGCCCGGCATTACCGGGACAGAAAGATTCTCGAGATCTGCGAGGGGACCACCGAGGTGCAGCTGATGTTGATCGCCCGCGAGGTGGGTCTGTGAAGTCGAGTGAGCGGAACGATCGGTAGTGAGTGACGGGAACGAGACGAACCTTGGGCCTGTGACAAACGGTGAGCAGCAGCTACGCGAGGTAGTCCAGCGCGGCTTGTGGTTCGAGGAGTTCGAGACCGGCGTGCGCTATCTGCACCGCCCGGGCCGGACCATCACCGAAGCCGACAACGTGTTGTTCACGACGCTGACGATGAACACCCAGGCACTGCACCTGGATGCCGCGTTTTCCGACGCGCTGCCGCCGTTCAACCAGCGGCTGGTCAACTCGATGTTCACGCTCTCGACGCTGGTGGGCCTGTCGGTGGCGCAGCTGACTCAGGGCACCATCGTCGGCAATCTCGGCTTCTCCGAAATCGCCTTCCCCAAACCGCTTTTCCACGGCGACACGCTGTACGCCGAGTCGGTCATCGTCGAAAAACGGGCATCGAAGAGCCGGCGCGGCGAGGGCATCGTCACGTTCGCGCACACCGGCCGCAACCAGCACGGCGACGTCGTCGCCACCGCCACCCGCAAGACCATGGTGCGGATGCGGCCGCCAGGGTCGGGCGACTGATGGGGTTGAGCAACCCGGGTCCGGCCTGGCTGTTCTGCCCGGCCGACCGCCATGAACGCTACGAAAAGGCCGCGGTTGCAGCCGATGTCGTGATCCTCGACCTCGAAGACGGTTGTGCAGCCGCTGACCGGCCCGCCGCGCGGAAGTCTCTCGTCGACGTCCCGCTGGACCCGTCGCGGACCGTGGTGCGGGTCAACCAGTTCGGCACCGAAGACCAGGAACTGGATCTGCAGGCGCTGAAACGCACGCCGTACGACACCGTCATGGTGCCGAAATGCCAAGCAGCCGAACATGTCAGCGCGCTGGCGCCGCTCAATGTGATTGTGCTCGTCGAGTCCCCGTTGGGCGCGCTGGCCGTCACCGAGACCGCCCGGGTCGACAACGCGGTCGCGGTGATGTGGGGCGCCGAAGACCTGTTCGCGGTCCTGGGTGGCACGGCCAACCGCTACCCGGACGGCAGCTACCGCGACGTGGCGCAGTATGTCCGCTCGCAGTCGTTGCTGGCCGCGAAGGCGTACGGCCGGTTGGCGCTGGATTCGGTCTATCTGGACATCAAAAACCTCGAGGGATTACGCGGCGAGGTCGACGACGCGGTCGCCGTGGGCTTCGACGCGAAGGTCGCTATCCACCCGAGCCAGGTGCCGGTGATCCGGGCTGGCTACGCCCCGTCCCCGGACCAGGTGCAGTGGGCGCGACACGTTCTCGATGCGGCCGTCGATGAACGCGGTGTGTTCGCTTTTGACGGCGTCATGGTGGACGCGCCGGTGTTGCACCGAGCCGAGCGGATCGTGCAACTGGCTGCCCGCACCGGCGCATAGCGGCCCCGTCCGCTGTGCGCCAGATGGGCGGCCGGCGGATGGGAAAAGTGCCTGGCGCGACGCCGATACTTGGGCTATTGTCAGGGTAATCTCAGGTGATTCTGGGCTAATACCTTTAGACCGAGCGAAGGTGGCAGAGCGATGCCTCGTCAACATGATCTGGCGAGAAAGCGGCTTCGTCACGTTGCCGCTGGTGTCGTCCTGGCCGCTGCCGGGGTCATCGCGAACACGACGGCGCCGTTGTCCACCGTCCACGTGTCGGACATCCGGCTCGTCGCCGGCGATGAGGACATCGTCATCGACTTCGTTCGTCACGGACTGACCGTCAACGGGAATAGCACCGTCGCATCGCAGGTGCTTCCCGGGTCTCCGCTCAGTGCCGTAGGCGAAGAACAAGCCAGCGCAGTGGGCACCCAACTCTACGACGAGCTGGGCGGGCCCAACGGCGTCGCGGGAATCTTCGCCGGGCAGAACGTCAGAATGCCCGAGACGGCAGCGCCGCTGGCTGCGCTCGAGGAGATGAACACCCAGAGTCTGTCCGGGCTCAACGAGATCGGCGGAGGGATCTATGCCGGCGACCCGCTGTCGGGACCCGGTGGCATCCTCTACGAGCTGACCGAGGCGGCGTGGACGTTCGGACTACTGTCCGTGCCGCTGCCCGGCTCCAACTACTTCAACGGCGTGGACTTCGAGCAAAGCGTCGGCGCTGCTGTGCAGACGATGTACGGCGACGCCGTGGCCGACCCTGTCGTGAGCGCGAACGGCAGCGTTACCGACGTAGCGGTCTCCGGCGAAGCCGCGATCAGTACCTGGGTCCTGCTCAACGTCGACAACCCCGATCTGGCAATCTTCATTCCCCGCCTCCTCGACTCGTTGACCAGCGGAGACGCCACGCCGTTCCTGTCCAATGCCGGTGTGGTCGAAGTCAAGGGCAATCCCACCGACGGCTGGACGCTGGTCAGCTTCGACGGGCAAGCCATTCCCCAAGATCCGGGCTTGTTGACGCAGCTGGTCGTCGACGTGCGTGACGTCATCACGCCGCCGCAGATCGCGGCCTACAACGTTTTCGAGGCCGCTCTGACTGGCGACCCGACCACGATCGAGGATGCGCTTGCGACCGGCGTCCAGAGCATCGACGCCGCGCTGACTCAATTCCCGGAATCGGTAGCCGACAACGTCGAGTACGCGGTGCAGAACCTGGCTGCCGATGTCGCGGCCGGCCAGTCGTTCAACGCAGCATTCGATTCGTTGATCTTGGGGATGACCTAAACGGCGGCTGCGCGGCGTCGACTCACCTACGTTGCGCCGCGGCCAACCGGGCGGCGAATTCCGGTGACCGTATCGAGGTGGCCTGCGGCCCGAGTTCGGTGTCCTTG
>NZ_JBYCLA010000311.1:0-5530 GCF_057473665.1 Mycobacterium sp. TH-M25 | reverse complement strand
AACGAATGTGCCCGATAGCTGTACGACGGTGCGTCAACCGCAGCGTCGTAACTGCCTGATCGTGTCGGGCCCGAAATGGAGAGACTTGAGTGATATCGAGCATCAGCCGGCCACGGACTTCACCTCATCCGCTGACCGGCAATTTCTACGACTGGGCCGTGATCGTCGACGGCGATGAGATTAGCTGGCAGGGCTATGCCGGCCCGCTGAGATTCGACGAAACCGACTTCGCCATCGCTACGCGAAAATTGCTGTCGATCGAACCCGGCGAACTGCCCGAACTGGTCGCAGAGCACGTCGAATTCGCCTCACCAGGCCAAGGACAACGGCGTCTGATGGTGCACTCGACCACGCCCTATGCCAGCAGCTTCGAAACCGATCTCAGCGCAATGGTCGAAGGCCGGCAGGTCCTGGACCTCACCACATACGTGGAGACGCGCGGCCTGTACCTGGCCCGCAGCGGCGACCTCGTCGTCGGCCGTACCCGGCCTTGGCGCCACGGTTTCGCGGCGGAAGGCGTTGAGCGCCTGGTGCTTCCGGACACCGACTATTACTACATGTCTCAGGCGCTGCTGCGCCGCGCGGTCGACGGCGGCGACCGGGATCCGGTGATGCGTCAGATCATCGAATTTCTGCAGGCGAACCCGTCAACAGTGGTGTGCCCCTACGATTTCGAGCCCGAGTTTCAGCTGTTCGTGACGTGGCTGGCTCGCATCACCGGCCTTGGCCGAATTCGGGTCGACGCCAACGATTCTCGTCTTGGGGTGTGGAACCGCAAACGCATGCTGCATCCCACGATCGAGGCCGCGTTGAGTGTGGCGAGCCAGGTCCAGGGCCAGCCGGGCGCTGTCATCCTCGAGCACGAACACCGGGCCAGTGAGGCCTTCGCCCAGCTCCAGGTGCCCATTCCGGTGCTGCCCGGCTACGCCGTGCCCTGGCGGGCAAACCGCGACGACTTCACCCGCGATCTGCTGCGGGCCAGCACGCTTTTGCAGGATCGCTATGGCCTGACCCGCGCCTGCCTGAAACCGTCCGACGGCGGCAACGGCGGACGCATCACCCCGGGCATCGAACTCCACGACACTGCTCGTGTCGAAGAACTCGCGGCCAGCGCCTGGAAGCTGGGCGGTGACCAAGTTCTCGAAGCACACGTCACCTACTTCGAGAGGGAGGTCGGCGGCGAGCGCGTCTTGACCACGCCGTCGGCGCATGTGCGCTCGGGCGAACTGCTCGACGGGCTCACCCTGCAGTTCATGCGCGGCACGTCGTGGAAGGGCAACATCTACGTCGGCCTCGAGGAGTGGCAGCGCCTGGGGCTGGACAACGGCGTGTACGCAGCGCTGCGCGCCACCATGACCGAGTTGCATCAGCGGCTGGGTTTGTTGCACTGCGGCATCGACTTTGCGGTCGGGACCGTCGGCGGGGTGTTCGGCGACACCGTGCTGGCGGCGGTCCAGGACATCAATCCCAAAGTCACCGGTGCGCTGTTCCTCCGGGAGTTCATGGCACGCCATCCCGAAGTCGGTGCCGGTGCTGCCACCCGGGTGCTGAGTCCGGATGCCACGGAAAGTGCCGAGCGAATCCGCGAATTGGTCGCCGGATGCTCGACCGTCCAACATCCTTGCGAAGAAGTCGGCGTCGTGCCGGGCCGCTGGGCGATGATCGCCACGTCGGCGGCCACGTCGCTGACGGCGGGGGCGCAAGCGTTGACCATGGAACGGACCCTTGCTGCTGCGCGCTGATCGGGATTGGTGACGGCGAGATAACAACTGTCGCGACGCGCTGGCGCAATCCCGGGAACGCCGCGGCGCGCGACTTATCGTCGCGTTGTGTACCGCCGTACTGTTCTCCAATTGCCGCTGTTGTTGGCGGCGGGCACGGCTCTGGCTCAAGTGCCGCGCGCCTCTGCTGATCCACCACGAACCTCGACCGAGTCCAGCAGGTGGTCATCGGATCGGGCCAACCGTTGGTACCAAGCCCAGGGCTGGCCGGTTGGCGCGAACTTCATCACCTCCAGCGCCATCAACCAGCTCGAGATGTTTCAGCCGGGTACCTATGACCCGCGCCGTATCGACACCGAACTCGGTTGGGCCCGCGCGCACGGACTCAACTCGGTGCGGGTCTTTCTGCACGACCAGTTGTGGGCTCAGGATTCGCGTGGATTCCAGACCCGTCTGGCGCAGTTCGTCGGCATCACCGCGCGGCATCGCATCAAGCCGCTCTTCGTGCTGTTCGATTCCTGCTGGGATCCGTTCCCCAAATCGGGCCAGCAGCGCGCGCCGACGCCCGGGGTGCATAACTCGGGCTGGGTGCAAAGCCCCGGCGCCGAACGTATCGATGACCAGCGCTACACCCGTACCCTGCAGGACTATGTCACCGGTGTGATGACCCAATTCCGCAACGACGACCGGGTTTTGGGATGGGATGTGTGGAATGAGCCCGACAATCCCGCTCCGCAATACGCCCGTGTCGAGCGTGCCGACAAGCTGGACCGGGTGGCCGACCTGCTTCCGCAGGTCTTCGGTTGGGCGCGCTCGGTCGACGCGCGTCAGCCGCTGACCAGTGGGGTGTGGGACGGTGAATGGGCAGATCCGGCTAGCCGAACCACAATTCAGAACATCCAGCTGGCCAACTCCGATGTGATCAGCTTCCACTCCTACGCCGGCCCGTCGACCTTCGAGTCGCGGATCAACCAGTTGACGCCGCACGGCCGGCCGATTCTGTGCACCGAGTACATGGCCCGCCCGCAGGGCAGCACCGTCGAGTCGATCATGCCAGTTGCCAAGCGGCACAACGTCGGTGCCATCAACTGGGGGCTGGTGGCCGGCAAGACGCAGACCTACTTTCCGTGGGACTCGTGGAAGCACCCGTACGCGGCGGTGCCCAAGGTGTGGTTTCACGATCTGCTGCGGCCGGATGGCACCGCGTTCGACAACACCGAATCCCAAACCATCAGGAGCCTCAGCGTCCCGACGTATGGTTGAGCCGTGACGGTCACCAAGTCGATATTGTTGTTCGGATTGGCCGCGCTGCTGGAGATCGGCGGCGCCTGGCTGGTCTGGCAGGGTGTCCGTGAGCACCGCGGCTGGACCTGGGCCGGTTTTGGCGTCATCGCTTTGGGCGCTTATGGTTTCGTCGCGACTTTTCAGCCTGACGCGCAGTTCGGCCGCGTGCTGGCCGCCTACGGCGGCGTGTTTGTCGCCGGATCGTTGGTGTGGGGCATGGTGGCGGACGGATTTCGGCCAGACCGATGGGACGTCGCTGGGGCCGCGGTCTGCCTGGCCGGGGTCGGCTTGATCATGTACGCGCCGCGCGGGCGCTGATCACTCCCTCTGCTCGATGACCCCGGTCGCGTGCTGCGCTCGGTCTTCGTAGCTGCGGCGCGCGTGCGAGTCGACGGCGAGGAAAACCGTGTCATTGCCCATCTTCTTGTTCAGCCAGCGCCGGCCGCGATCAGGTATCAGCGTCGCCACGGCCGCAAAGGACTTGCCCCAACTGGGAACTGAAACACGGGATTTCGGCTTGTCGAGCACTTTGACGATCGCCGCGGCGATATCGGCCGGCTCGACCGGCTTCTGCGCCGACGACGGCGTCGTTCCCGAGATCAATTCGGTGTTGGTGAAGGTCGGCAACACCGCGGTGACCTTGACGCCCTGCGGCGCGAACTCGTCGGCCATGGCGCTGGACAGCCCAACGACACCGAATTTGGTGGCGGCGTAGACGACTTGGCCCGGCACGGCCACCATGCCGGCCAGCGATGCGATGTTGACGATGTGCCCGGCACGACGCCTCACCATCTCCGGTAGTACCAACTGACAACCGGTCAGCACACCGTAGAGGTTCACCTCGATCGACGAGCGGATTGCGTGGGCCGACTGCTCCAGAAATGGTCCCACCGGCATCACACCGGCGTTGTTGATCAGCACGTCGATGTGTCCCCCGCCGTCGGCACGGGCCTTGTCGAGGAAGGCCGCGAACGACTCCTTGTCCGTGACATCGAGGGGATGGCCGCTCACCTGGCCCAGGGCGCTGATTCCGGCGACCGCGCTCTCGAGCACATCGAGATCCCGGTCGCCGATGACCACCCGTGCACCCCGGGCCAGCAGCGCCTGCGCGGTCGCGTACCCGATGCCGCGGGCAGCGCCGGTGATGACGACGGTCTTGCCCCTGATGTTGTCCATTCGACGAACTTTACAGGTGTCAAGTCTGGCGCGTAACCGCTGTTCAGGGCTGGTCAGCGGCGCCGGTTTGGGGCGACAGCAACGTAGCGGCCCCCGATTGTTCACCCTCCAACTAGTCGGGCAGACTCCCTATTGCGCTCAAGGGATACTCTCTGATATCTGTATAACCGTAAACGATACGTAACGAATGAAACTGGCTGCTGAAGCAAGTAGGCGGTCTGTCAACCTGGGAGGGGGGATCGATGAGATCCGCACCTGTGAGCACCGCTGTCGGAGGATTCTCCCTCAGTCGGGGCTTCAGCTGGCCCGATCCCGACATCGAGGGCACCCTCGTCATCTCGCAGCCGTCGGTTGACCCGGAGCTGTGGGCCGAATACGCGGCCGGCGCCGTTCGCAGCTATAGCAAGCGGGGAGTCGAATGCGCTCTCGACATCGACGCGCTACGCAGCGGTGACGACACGATCATGTTCGGTGCTGTCGTCGACGACTCCGGACACGTCGCAGGCGGTTACCGGGCCATCGCGTTGGGCTCGGCCGACGATTCGCATGCGGTCGAGGAGTGGGCGGGCCGGCCGGGCCAGCAGGAGGTCCGGCAGATGATCGCCGAGCGCGTGCCCTACGGGGTTCTGGAAATGAAGACCGGCTGGGTGACCGACGCGGCCGGCCGAAATCCGCTACTCACCACCGCCTTGGCGCGTAGTTGCTTCTACATGATGGTGATGCTGGATTTCCAATACACCATGTGCACGGCTGCCACGCCGGTGCTGAACAGCTGGCGGTCGTCGGGATCTGTGGTGGCACCCATCCCCGCGACGCCGTATCCCAACGAGCACTACCGAACCAAGATGATGTGGTGGAACCGGCGTGATTTCGTCAGCCACGCGCTGCCGGGTCAGCTCGCCAAAATCGTCAGTGAGACAAAGGACTTGCTCCACGAGCAATTCCGCAGAACCCAGGCCGGTGTCGGTTTCTCCAACTTGGTGCCGTCCAACCCGGCGCAGCTCGTCTTATCGCACGCCGTCGAGATGGCATAGCGATTGCCCCAGTCCCCGGACGCACGCCCCGGTCCGCAGAACGCCCAGTCCGCCCAATTCGCAGAGGTAACCACCATGGATGACAATTCAGAACCCGTTTGGATCATGTTCGCGACGGACGTCGAAAGTCGCGACAAGTTGCTCACCTACGCCAGCGGATCACAATGGCAGGTAGATCCCAACACCGCGGCGTCGCTGATCTTGGTCGGAGCGGCCGAGCGGCTGGCATCTCCGCTCGAAGCGCCCATCGCCGCCGGGGTTAACGGAATGTCGATGATTTCCCGCCAAAGCGCCTGAACTTCTTCAGATGCCGAG
>NZ_JBYCLA010000310.1:0-9999 GCF_057473665.1 Mycobacterium sp. TH-M25 | reverse complement strand
ACATCCAGATCGGGGAAGCCGCTCCGGGCCAGGAGTGGCCCGGCGGCCCTTATCGCGGGATCGAATGGGTAGCCATCGCCGCGATCGCTGGACCCACGCTGCTGTGGGTCGACAGCCAGCCCGCCGGCACCACCTTGCCGATCCTGGCCGCCGGCGCAGTGCTGTGTGTCGTAACCGTGGGGCTGATGCGGCTGCTGCTGCCCAAGGGCCGACCCTCGTTGTCCACCCGGGTCATCTTTGCCCGCAACACGATCCGGCCCCCTCACCTGATCACCTCTGTGCCGCGTGGCACCGACCGGCACGTCCGCGCCGACTCGAGCTTTGACCCTCCCGAACGTGTCGAAGGCAATCTGGTCTTCACTGCCGGAGGTGTCTACGCCGAGTTCCTGATCGACGGCTTGTCGGTCAACATGCGCTCACTTGACGTCCACCGGCGAGCCGCCCGCCTCACCCGCAACCTGGGGCGCTACTTGCCCTCAGGCTCCCAAATCCGCGGCCTCCTGGTCGCCGAGGACCAAAACGCCATCCTGCGGGCCATGGTGGGTCCGCACACCACCAACTCGTCCTGGATCCGCCAGTGCAAGCACTGGGTGCCGCTCATCGCTGATGCCAACAAATGGATCGGCAATAGACACTACCGCGGGCCCGTGCGCCAACGCTTTTGGCTCACAGTGCCCGTCGACGCCGGCACTGCCGGCCGCACCCCACTCGGACAAGGCAAGCGCGCCTGGGACTGGATCAGCGGACGCGACAAAGACTCCAACACCTCAATTCAGCACTACGCCAGCGTGGCCCGCGAGATCGCTAGCGCTCTGCCAGATGAATTCCACGTCCGCCCGGCCAGTCCAGCACAAATCCACTGGTATCGCCGGCATCGAGCGATGCTCGGTGTCATCCATGAACCGATACCACCGACCAACACCGGCCCGTCCTCACTACGTGCTGACGATTTCACAAGCATCGCATTCGATGAGGGTGACAACGCGGAACGACCTTGGTGGCGGCCCAGCTTCAAAGCATTGGTCCGCGTCTACTATCCCGATGACCCCAACCACCGGTCGAGCTACCAGACCTTTTTGACCGTCGAGCATTTCCCCGAGACGGGCCTGGCCTTTCCGCGCGCTTCCTATCTGAATGCGCTGCTCAACGTGAACACTCCGGCCAGTATCGAATGGACGCAACACGTCTACATCCGCACACCCCAAGACGCGCAAGCACGAAACTTCCGCTACACCAAAAACATCAAGGACCAAATGCGTCAGCGCGGACACCGCGGCGCCGAAAACGACGAACTGCCCCGCAAACTCGCGCGCACCCGGGCCTACACCTCACATCTAAATGGCAATCCTGCCGAACGCGAACTCGACCACGCGGTGGTCATCGCTGTCGGGGCCGACTCCCCGCAGATCCTCGAGGACGCGGTCAAGCAGATCCGCCAGGAGCTCGACACGGTCGGTATCGCTGTCAAACGTCACCGCGGAGCCCAGGCGCTGCTGTGGAAGGCGTTCAACGCGGGAAGCGAAACCGCCTGTCCACTCGACGAATTCCGCAATCCCACTAGCGCACATAAGTGGTCGTTGTTCTTGCCGTTGATCTCTGGACGCGTCGGCAACGTCAGGGGCAGTGCGCTGGCCATCGATCAGACTTCGATGCGGCCTGCGATCATCCTGCACGATCCCGAAGGAACCGCGCGCCGCAATAAAAACACCGGTCTGGCAGTTGTTGGAGATCCCGGCGGCGGGAAGTCCAACCGCACGAAATTGTCGGCCTATGAACTGATTCTGCGGGGCGGGCGGGTGGTGGTGTTCGAGCCCGACACGATCGCCGAATGGAAACGCGCGCTCACCCCGATCGAGGGTGTGCGTTTCATCGATCCCACCACGCCGCAGTACCTGTATGACCCGCTGGTGATCTTCCCGGCCCATCTGGCAGGGCGCATCGCGGCCGCACACATCTTGCCGTGGATCGGACTGTCCTACGACAGCCTGCTGGCCAAACGATATCGACGGCTGCTGCGGCCCGAGAATCGGGCCGCCCACGCGATTACGAGTCACCGGGCGCTCCTGGACTATCTGCGGTCACAACCGGACGCCGATACCGATGAGTTACTGCTGCGCCTAGAGACGGCACAAGAGGATTTCCCGGGGCTGTTTGATGATCATTTGCCGCCCTACCGGCCGGAAGACTCGCCGGCGACGGTTTACCTCACGGGCAACCTGGGGTTGCCCAGCAGCGAGGATCTGGCCAACGCTGATCTTTACGCCAAACTGGCCGGGACCCAGCGCGCCGGCATGGCGATTTATGGCCTGCTCATTGAGCTAGAGCAGCGCTACATGTTCGATCGGCTCGACGTCTTCGACGTCATGATCTTCGAGGAGTGCGCCGAACTGCTTGCCTTTCCGACCACGGCGCGCGTTGCGCACAAGTTCACGCGCCGGGGCCGCAAGCACGCCAGTGGAATCTGGTTTATCACACAAGATTTCCGAGACCTTGCCCGTATGGGCGATGAATTCGTGACCCAGAAGTGGATTTTTCGTGTGCAAGACCCGCAACTGGCCTACGCGACGCTGAAGTGGGCGCGTATCGACCCTGACATGTATCCCGAGTTCGTTAGTGCACTCAGTGAGGACACCAGTCCAGGATCCACCGCTGATGAAGACGTGTTCGCTGATCGCGGAGAGTGGGGAGGCGATATCACTGAGGCTGGGGCGGTCGATCGCGCCCGCCTCGGCGAGGGTTTCTTGGTCGACGAACTAGGGCGTCCGGCACGGGTTCAGTTCTTCGGTGCGCCGACCGAAGAGCAGGCACGCGCCTTTGACAGCACTGCGTCGGTGATCGCATGACTGCCAACGATTCGCTGGCGGTCTGGCTAGCGCTGCACCCGCGGTTGCGCCGTGTGATCGGCGCGATGACTGGTGTCTACGTGCTGTGCTTATGGGCGGTGGTCGCCGCACCGAGAGCCTCGGCGGCAGTCGGTGCCGCCGCGTTGGGGTGGACCGGGCTGCATGATTTGGATAACGTGCCGGTCGCTGACTATTTCCTGTCGATGGTGGATACCACAGAAGCCACGTTCAACAACGGCCAACACGTCAGCGCGTTCGATCCCGAGTCGTGGGGGTCGTGGATTGTCAGCGCCACCCAGACCGCGATCTCGCATGGCACCGCCGCGTGGTGGTTGACCAACGAAGCCGCTCTTGTGGTGTTCGCCATCGGGATTGCGTTGTGGTTCCTGCGGTTTGCGATGTCCAGTGCCTGGCTGCTGGCCCTCGTGCAAATCGGGCGACCCATTTATGCCGCGGTGACCATGCTGGTCAACGAGATGTGGCTGGGACCGCTGGCGATCGCCATCTGCGTGGTGTTGGCGGGATATCACCAACAGCGCGGCCAGCCCGCGCAAGCGCGCAACATGCTGGGTACCGCCGCGGTGCTTTCTGCTTTGGTGTGGACGGTGTTCCGTGACCCCATCGACGATTTGGTCAGCGATCACGGCCTGTTGGGGATGGGCCGCGCTACCGGCTTTCAGATCGCCCAGGACGCCCGCCAGGCCTCCTACGCTCCGGGCCAGTCATTGGATGCCCAGCTCGACGCGCTGCTGGCACAGTTGATCTCCTCCACGGCGCGCCCGGCTCTGCAGTTACAAAACTTCGGCATGGTCGTCGATGATGTGGGGACCTGCCGGCAGGCCTGGTCACAGGCGATCTTGGCCGCGCACAGCCAAGGACCTGGCCCTGCGCACGCGATGGCCAGTTGCGGCGCGCCGCAAGCGTTGGCACACGCCCAACAGATGGGTGCCAACGACTTTGTGCTCGGACTGTTCTTCTTGTTCGCCGCTTTCTGGATCGGCCTTTTCATCTGGTACGTCGGAATGAGCACCATGCTCGTCGGGGCCAAAGCCACCTATTACTGCATCGTCGTGGTCCCTGCGGCGATGGTGGGCATGACCGGGTGGGTGCGCGGAAAGCAATACGCCATGCGCTGTGTCTCGCAGGTGTTGTTGCATGGGGTCGAAATGATGATCTTCACCGTTTTTTTGGCGTTGAGCGCGGTCGGGATGGGGTGGGCGCTAACGACCCCGCAACTCGGGCACGGGGGCGCCACGGTGGTACCGCGGCTGTTGTTGGTCAGCCTGGGGTCAGTCGTCGGCATCTTCTTGTTCCACTACATCGACAAGCACTTCTACACAGACAGTCTGGGCACCATCGGCCACCACCTGAGCGGGGCGTGGCGCTCCACGAGCGCGGCCGCGCGCGAGGAGTACAACGAATACGCCGAGGCGGGCCGCAAGGCGCGCGGGCTGTTCCGCCGGGCTGCGCGGCGCGATGACAGCGATGCAACGGGCGACGACGACAGTGCCGACGCCGATGCCGACATCTCAACTCCGGGCTTCGACGTCATCAAGCCGCGACCCAGCCGGGTACGTGGGCTGGAGGAACAGAGCGGCACCGCAGCCCACACGGCGCAAACCGCCACGAGGGGGGCTGCAGAAAAAGCCGGAGCAGGCGAGGCGGCAACGACCGCGGCCGAGGGCGCCGGCGGCGCAGCCGCTGAAGGTGTTGGCGCGGCCGCCGCGCCAGAGCTGGTGATTCCTGCCGTCATCGCCGAAAAGACAGTCCAGCACGTGCGCCGACACCATGCCCGCAACGGCTCAGACCCCGCACGTGAACCGGGTGATCCGAGTAGCGACAACGGCCAGCAAGCGCCAGGGTTGAGCACGTCGAGCAACGGCCACCCTGGCGGGTCAGATCACGGCGACCCGGCGTGGATGGTCCCCTCAGAGGGATTGCCCGCCCTGCCCAGCCATCCGCGCAGGCCCACGCAGCAGGGCGCAGGACGCCACCAAGCATCACCGTCGGCAAATCCCGATGAGGACCCCGACCTGCCCCTGGATATGTCCTTTGAGCAGCAGCGACCGGCCGAGGTGTCTGATTCGGCCGTAGAATTTCCGTCACCACCTCGACCACGACCAAGGGATGATCGCAATTGAGCGCCCGTGAATACTTCGACATGGGAGTCAGCCGCCTGGGCTTTGGTGAGGGCCAGGCCGACTTTCCGCGGGCACGCGAAGCCTTCACGCAAGCCACTGACATGGATCCCGGCATGTGCGACGCCTGGATGGGGTTGGCATACGCGGGCGATGTCACCCCTGACACCTTGCGCGGCGCCTACGACGCGCTCTCAACGTTGCACCGCGAAACGCGCCGAGTCGGCCTAGCCGATTCAGCGTTGGCACCCACGGTGGCAACGCCATTCCTCATTGATCTCTACCCGTATACCCCCACCGGGGTCACTCTCGCCTACGCAGCGACACTGGTGAGCCAGGGCGACTACGATCAGGCGGAGAAGCTCCTCGACGAGGTCGACCTGACCATCGAGCCGGCCCAAGCCCAGATCCACCGCTTCGTCGGGGCCACCATGTTCTTCCTAACGCGCCGCTGGACCGACGTGCTGGACTGGACCTCGCAGACCTCGGCAACCAGCGGCGGCATCGTGGAGACCGCCACCCGCCTACTCAAGGGAATCGCCCAAACCTCGCTCGGTCAGTTCGAGGCCGCGATGGCCACATTGACGTCCGTCGTGACGCAAGCCGAGCAGGCCAGACTCGCCCAGAGCGTCGATACTTCCCACCTGCTGGCTGAGGCGGCCCTGTATCGCGGGCTGTGCCACCGCGCGATGGGGGACGAGGCGGCCGCCCGCAAAGAATTCAGCGCGGCCAGCGTGGATGGCCAGCTGCGCCCCGACGCCGCCGCCGCGCTCGATGACCCCAGCTATGGCGTGACCGTGACAACCCCCGATGTCATTGCAGCCCGCACCAACCGGTGGGATCCCAATTCCGGGCCCAGCGTCGCTGACCTGCGCAGGGCCGAGCAACGCAAAGAAGCCGTACGCGTTCTCGAGCGCGCCGAACGCGAGCTCGACGAATTCATCGGGCTGCGCCGTGTCAAAGAGCACGTCAAGGAACTCAAGTTCGTCAAGGTCTACGACCAGAAGATGGCCGAACGCGGCGTGCAGATCGGCGAGCGTGACACCTTGCACATGACTCTGGTCGGCCCGCCGGGAACCGCGAAAACCTCGATAGCACGGCTGATTTGTGAGATGTATTTTGGCTTGGGCATCCTCGAATCACCCGAATTCATCGAAGTCTCGCGCAAGGATCTTGTCGACGAGCACATCGGTGGCACCGAGAAGAGAACTTCAGCGATTCTGGAAGCGGCCAGGGGCTGCGCATTGTTCATCGACGAGGCACCCGAACTGTACAAACCCGACAACGAACGCGATTTCGGCCATATCGCCGTCGACGTCATCATGAAGTGGGCCGAGGACCACCGACACGACACCATGATTGCCATGGCCGGCTACGCCAGCCCGATGAACCGACTCTTAAGCGCCAACCCCGGTCTGCGGTCACGATTCCCGTTTCAGCTCGAATTCAGCTCATGCGACACCGACGACCTGGTAAGGATCGCTGAGCTCTTCGCCGCGCGGTTCCACGTGGCCATGGAATCCGCCGCTCTCAAACGCTTCAGCAGCACAGCGGAGTGGCTATGCAACACCCCAAGCACACGACCCGGCGAGCCGCAGATGCTCATCGACGTCGCCGCCAATGGCCGATTCGCCCGAACAGTCATCGAACAAGCCCTGCGAAAAGCCAAGGCACGCATCGCCGCTGATCCCACCGTGGACCTACTCACCGCCGACCTGAACAGCATCAGCACGATCACGCAAGCCGACATGGACGCCGCCCTCAACGACGTCCTGCTGTCCCTTGAGCTTGTGACGCCCTGAACCGCCCACACGTGTCAAACCTCCACGGCCTCCACCCACCCGCGATCGACAGAGCAATGTCAGTTGTGCGACCGGTCCGTCTGACCTGCGCACCGGGCGCTGGGAGCGGTGCCGATCTGCGCGCGGTCGGGTGTTGCTCGATGCCAAGCTGCGAGTCGGCGGCGCCCAGCGTTCCCGGCACCTCGACTAACTTGGCTGCTGCCGGAGTTGGGCGCGGTGGTAGAGAAGCCGACGCCCGACGTCTTAGGGTGCTGGTCAGTGTCGCTCTGCGGCGAACATCTATTGGATCCGGTTTTGGGTGAAGGACGACCATGGGCGACGCGATTAGCGAGGACGTGACACTCGCCTGGATCTACGCTGCCAACTGCCTCCTGTACGAGGAAGATGGAGGTCCAGCGGAGCTGAATATTGGCTCCAACCTTGAGCCGCATTTGGTGTCGCGGTCCGAGGCGTTTCGCGACCTTTACGCGCATCAACTGCTCGAATCACTTGGTGCAGAACCGGACCGGATCACTGCGCTTGCGAGGTCGATTCCCCTTTCTCGGCGACAGAGCCCCTCCGCTGAGGCTGTGTGGAGCGTCGCGGTGGATCTGTGCCAACGAGCGCACGCGATCATCGAGGCCACAGGCGCGGCCCACGATGGCCGCGCCCGGCGGCGGTTACTTGCCGGAACCAAACATCTCAATCGCACGGTGGTACTCGGCCAGTGGGTGCCTTCCTATCAGGTGGAGATAGACAACGAACTACTGCAAGAACTTTCCGCCGTAGATGACCAGTAACCGCATGAAAAAGTGGTCGTCGTGAGCAGTTTGGTGTGCGCCGGGTCCGCCCGGAGGCGACGGTGAGTCGGCGGCGCACTGCGGCGCCGTGGGCGGCCACCAGCGTTCCCGTCATTCGCCGCCAGTGGTGCAACGCGCTTGAAGCGGTTGCTGAGATCTCGTTCGACCAGTACAAGGTCCCGCCACCGCCGAACAGTCGGGCGGCCGCCGACCCTGCGGCGGTACGGAAGGTTCAACGGCTCGTCGCGAAGTTCGAGTCGATTGCGCCAACGATCAGTGCCGAAGCCAAAACGTTGCGCGGCGCCG
This sequence comes from Mycobacterium sp. TH-M25, assembly GCF_057473665.1. Taxonomy (NCBI): domain Bacteria; kingdom Bacillati; phylum Actinomycetota; class Actinomycetes; order Mycobacteriales; family Mycobacteriaceae; genus Mycobacterium; species Mycobacterium sp. TH-M25. Next base: position 2,131 of record NZ_JBYCLA010000310.1, on the reverse strand, counting down.
AACTGTACTGGGTGTCGCGCGACATGGTCGACGTCGTGCGCCGGGCAGCCGGTTCCCTACCTGAGTGGACGCCGGCGGCTGCCCTACCGTCTCCCGTCGGCCTGTTGTGTTGGGCCAGATCAGCGGGCACCGTTTCCTCCGGGCTCCTGCGGCCAGAGGCGGTCGAAGCCGACCTCAACACGCCCGGACATACCCACCTCGGATTGAGCGCGCTCACCTCGACGATCACCGAGCTGTCGTGGGATGGAGTGTGGTGGTGGGACCAGCCCGAGAACAACCTGCTTCAACTGGTGCCGTTCTCACGCCAGGACCAAGACCTCGACATAATGCGCCTCGCCGGCACCACCTCCCCTGTGTGGGCGGCGCAAAGCATCTTCATCAACCGCGATGTACCGCGCACCGAGGAAGCCACCGGCTCTGAACAGGCGCATCCCTTCATTAGCGCTGTCGGCGCCGCTTGGCTGCTCATGGCCGAGGCGAACGTAACCCAAACCCGGGTTATCGGACGGCCAGCACAGCCACTGTCGGGCCCAGACGATGCCCTCGATGGCGACGCGCCAACCGTGGGGCCGGCGAGAGCACCGTCTACGGTGACACTCGTCGAGCTGCGGGCTCGGGCGGCAACGTCTGAACCCAGCGCGACTGTTTCCGGACGTGGTTACACGCATCGCTTTCCGGTAACCGGACATTGGCGCCAGCAGGCGTACGGGCCAAATCACAGTTGGCGGAAGCCTCGCTACATTGGCGACTACATCAAAGGCCCCGAAGGTGCCCCGTTGATTGCCCCTAAGCCGAGAGTGCACGTCTTACGCAAAGGACGCTAGTGCGGCGGGTGCGGACCTCCGGTTCAAGCCTTCCCGGGACGCTCCCAGTCCTCGAATCGAACGGCCCGAGTCGGGTCCGCAGCATCGCGCTCAAGCTTCTCCATATACCCGGGACGTTGTCGAAGCGCGTCTTCGAGGGCGGACCGCACAACCGCCGGAGTCAGGGTGATTGTGCCGTCAGGGCTGGTCGACACCATATAGAGGTCGTATTGTGCGCTCTTGGGCAGAGTGATCCGTCGGCGGTTGTCCACCTCAATCAAGTCCACGAAGTCCTCCCGTATATGACAGCGCGCTGATAATTAAACTTATCGGGTTAAACCCATCAAGTCCAATACGGCGAGAGGGTTTGGGGGCAAAAGGGCAGCAGGGTATAGGGTTGGTGGGCGTTGGTCCCAACCCAGAGGAGCACCTATGGCGCTCACGTTCGACCCCGAGGCCGCCGACCGGTGGAGGTCGCTGTGTCTCAGTACGCAGGCCTACGAGCGGCAGGTGCGCGCCGCGGTCGCGACCATCCTGCGGTCTCTTGCGCAGTCACCGCAGGATCATCGGGTCGGGGCGATCCAGTTCCTGACGACGCCGGTGACGTGGGCGAGGACAGTCGCGGCCACCTCGGGCGCAAACTGGCTGGTGGTCTGGACCGTGGACAACGCTGACATCCGCGTTTTGAGAATTGAACCGGCGCCGTCCTTTTGATTAGTCCGGGATTCCGATGTCTCGGGCGTCTTGCTCTGGGTGGTGGCCGCGGTCGCGCAGCCAGGTGGCCTCGAGGTGGCGTTGGTAGGCGGCGCGGATTGTGTTGCGGAGTTGGTGTGCGTGGTTGAGGTGTTCGCGAAGCTGTTCGTCGAGCAGGGCTGGGTGCAGGCGCTGCGCCTGGATAAGTGCGGGGTCGAGGTCGGGCGCGCGTAGGCGGCCGAGGATGGCCGAGTCCGGGGGTGCGCCGATGGCGGTGGTCCACGGTAGTTCGGTGTCGAGGAGTTGCAGGAGCCGCTGGGCAGGCTGGGGGGGCCAGGTGGGGCTGGTGGTGTCGAGCAGGATGAGGCCGCATTGCGTGGCTGCGGCGTGTTCGGCGAGTTCAGCGATGACCGCGGGGTCTGCGCTGGCGGCGTCGTCGACGATGAGGAGACTGCCGGGGGGTAGCTCGGGGTGTTGCTGCTTTCCGGTGATGCCGGCATGGGCCTCGGTGATGGTGGCTGCGGTGTCGGCGAGCTCGTCTTCGACGGCGCCTTCGGCTTGGTCTCTGTTAGGGCTGCACCAGAGCACTTTGCGGTCAGCCGATGCCGCTGCGCTGCGCAGCGTGTGCAAAGCGG
>NZ_JBYCLA010000309.1:0-4740 GCF_057473665.1 Mycobacterium sp. TH-M25 | reverse complement strand
GGCGCGAAAGCCACCGGCAACGAGATTCTGGTCTCGGCGGTGCTGCGCGGGCTGGTCGCCGGCAGGCACGAGTTCGAGTTCGGCGAGGCGCGAGAGGAGCAGCTCAAGGGGTTGCGCGAGCCCCAGCAGGTCTACCAGGTGCGTTGGCAGTGAGCGGCGCTATCGCACCGTGAACGGCATCGAGACCGGCCGTCGCACGTAATGGCCGTCGGCCCAGACGATGCGCGACTCGTCTATCTCGAAATCCGGGCAGCGGGACAACAACTCGGTCAGCAAGACCTGCGACTGCATCCGGGAGACGAACGCGCCCAGGCAGTGGTGCGCCCCGATGCCGAACGTCAGCGCGTTGCGCGGACCGCGGGTCACGTCGAGTTCGCCTGCGTCCGGGCCGTACCGGCGTTCGTCGCGGTTACCGGAGGCGTAGAGCAGCAACACCTTGCGGCCGGCCGGGATTGTGGTGTCGTGCAGGCTGACGTCACAGGTCGTGGTTCGGGCCAGTCCCTGCACCGGGGTGGTCAGCCGCAGCAGCTCCTCGACCGCGTTGGGAATCGCTTCCGGGTGGCCGGCCAGCAGCCGGCGCTGGTCGGGGCGTTGGTGCAGCAGCTGCACGGCGCCACCGAGCATCCCGGTGACCGCGCCGTTGCCGACGGCGACCATGGTGAAGATGAACTCCAGCAGCTGCAGCCGCCCGGCGGCATCATCGCCGGCACCGGTGGCGACCAGCTGTGAGACGGTGTCGTCTTTCGGGTCGACGCGGCGGCGCCGGATGAGCCGGGCGAAGTAGTCGGTCACCGATGCGATGACGGACTCCAGGTCGACGGCGTCGGATCGGCCGCCGTCCAGGGCGACGACCGCCTCGCTCCAGTCGTCGAACTGCTCGCGGTCCGTCTCGGGCACCCCCAGGTAGTCGGCGACCACGATCGACGGCAGGGGTTTCAGCAACTCGGCGGCGATGTCGCCGCCACCGGCGGTGCGCAACGCGGCGATGCGCTCGGCGGCGAACCGGCGCACCTTCGGTTCCACCACCTGCGCCTGCTGCGGCTCGAAACCGCGTCCCAGCAGATTGCGAAGCTCGGCGTGCATCGGCCGGGGGACCAGGAGGTCCCGCGGTGTGATCGACGGGCGCGATTCACTCAGCGGCGCGGCGAGTCGGTTGGCGTCGTAGCTGACGCTCCAGCCGTGCGCCGAGGTGAACGTCTCGTCGTCCCGTACGGCCGCCGACACGTCGGCGTGCCGGGACAGCACGTAGTAGTCCTGTCCCGGGCCGCTCTCCGGGACGACGTGGTGGACCGGGTCGTGGTCCCGCAGCGCCTGGTACATCGGCCAGGGGTTGCCCCACGTCGCGCTCGTGCACAACTGGAATCTCACCGAATCAGCTACCGTCATCGTCGTCCCTTTTGGTAGTCTCCGTCGCAATGAGGCGTCATGTCAGCGCCTCGGCCCAGGCGATATGCCCCTCGAAGCCAAGCGTTCTCGCCATGTCCCGGTAGCGATCCCGGAAGCGCACGTAGTCGGCGTTGTCGCCGCGGGTCCGGGACAGCAGCGCCCGCAGTCGCAGCAGCCAGATCTCCCGGATCGCGACCAGACCCTCCTCGGCCACGTCGCTGGCCAGCAGCTCGATCAGCACCCCGGCCTCGGCCACGTTGGCCTTGGTGCCCCAGTCCAGCAGCGTCTCGGCCAGCACGCAGGTGGCCGGAAAACCCCAGCCCAGCAGCTGCCCCTCGCCGATCAGGCGTTCGACGATGGGGCGGATCAGCGATATGGCCTCGTCGCGATCACCCCGGCGGGCCTTCTCCCGGGCGACGTACACCTGGCAGATCGACGACTCGCCCAGCTTGCGCCTTCCGGGGGTGGCCTCGCTGACCTCGGCCAGCAGCCGCCGCCCGCGGTCACGCTGAGCGGACGCGGGGTGGTGCACCAGCGCCAGGCCCAGGGTCTGCCGTGCCTGGGCGAGGCTGTGGTCGTCGCCGGCCTGCTCGGCATTCTGCACGGCGTCCTCGATGTCGCGGACGGCGGTCTCGTCGCAGCTGCGGACACCCAGCGATATCCCGGTTTGGTAGACGAAGCTGACCACCACGGCGTAGGTCAACGGGTCGGTACAGCGGGCCATCTCGAGGGCGCACTGCTGGTCATCGCGCCATCCCGGATGCCCCAGCCGCCACCGACCCGCCGCCCGCTGGGCCAGGGCGACCGCCAGCGGCGACCCGAGCAGGAAGTTGCCCTTGGTCGGGTCACCGTCGGCCAGGTCGATGGCCGCCTGTGCCCAGCGCAGCGCGTCGGACCACTCGCCGTTCTCCATCTTGGCGTAGACCGCCGCCCAGGACAGCCCGGCGGTCAGGGCCGGCTCGCCGATGGACTCGATCAGGGCCATCGCCTCGGATGCCCGCCGCGACGCGTCGGCCAACCGGTCCCGGTACACGTCGTCGATCACCAGCCCCGCCGTCGCGATCGCCAGCGGCGCCTTGTCGCCGACCGCGTCGCACAACTGGCGCAGCTCCTCGAAGCGGGCGGTGACATCGGGCATCTCGACGCGCCAGACGATCCCGCACAGCATGGTGCGCGGCGGGATGCGCATGGCGGTGCGGCTCGGATCGCCGGCGGGCAGCACATCGGCGATGTGCTGGGCGCGCTCCCAACTCAGCCGGGCCGCGGCGATGTCCCGGTTCATCGCCCACGCCGCCGCGCGCATGTGCCAGCCGTAGGCCGCGTTGGTGTCACCGGCGGCATCCAGGTGCCCGGCGATCAGTGCCGCGTTCTGGTCGGCCGACTCCGGCGCGCGAGATTCGATGACGGCGGCCAGCTTCCGGTGCACGTCGGCGCGGTCGGAGCTGAGCTGTCCGTCGTAGGCCACGGTGCGCACCAGCGGGTGCTGAAAGGCGTATTCGGCCGGCGGGGTGGAGCGCACCTGGTCGATGAGCTCGGTGCTGATCAGTTCGTCGAGGCGGGGGTCGATGCCCAGACTGGTCAGCTGGTCGCTGCTGAACCGGGATCCGATGACCGCCGCGGCGGCCAGCGTCTGTCTGGCCGCCGGGTCCAGCCGGCCGATGCGCGCCGCGAGAGTCGCCTGCGGGGTGGCCGGCACGTCGACCTCGGCCGCATCCGCATGGCACGCGTAATCACCACGCCGACCGGTCAGCACGCCGCGCTGGGCCAGCTCGCGGATGATCTCCTGAGCGAAGAACGGGTTACCGGCCGCGCGCTCGGTGATCTTGGCGCCGATCTCGCCGAGCGACGGGTCGGTACCCAACACTTCGGCGACCAATCGAGATGTCTCCGGGCTGGTCAGCGGCGCCAGGGCGATGGTCTGTGCCTCGGCGACCCGGGTCAGGGCTCCGTAGTACTCCGGGCGGTAGGTGATCAGCACCAGCGAATGGGTGTTCGGGGTGACCGTGAGGAAGTCCGCGAGCATGGATTCGCTGACCTCGTCGATGGATTGCACATCCTCGATGACGACGATGGCGGGTGCGGCGCGGGCCAGTTGGGCGGCGTTGATCAGCGCGGTCAATCGCCGCCGGCGGGCATCCGGGTCGATCTTCGGCAGCTCGGCCGCGGGGTGGGCGATGCCCAGTAAATCGTCCAGCAGCACCATGTCCTGCGGATCGGTGTCGGGGAAGCGGGCCCGCAGCCGGGCGCGTGCGGCTTCGTCATCGAGGCCGCTGACCTGCCCGATGGCTCGCAGCAGACGCGCCACCACGTGAAACGGGACGTGGGTGAGGTGAGGTTCGCCGAAGGTGGAGAACTCCTCGATGCCACGGCTTTTGGCGAGCTGCACGGTCTCCCGGACGAGTCGGGTCTTGCCGATACCGGCCGGGCCGACCACTCGCACCACCGACCCGCGGCCGGCACTCGATCGGTCCAGCATCGCCGCAAGGGCAGCCAACTCCCACTCCCGGCCCACCAATGTCGCTGTAACCGGAGTATGCGGCTGGGAAACCACCCTATTCGCCATTCCTCACTTCGCGCGGTGCGTGCAAATTACCGTCGTGCGTTGTGTGTTAAACCCTTATTGACATATTAGGCGTCTGCATCGGCCGGTGGAATATCCAATCCGACCGGGTCCTGATCGGATTGAACGCGGCCGATAGCCGGGAATGCCAACTCCGTCCCGCGCCGTTCCTTGGCTTCGACGGATTCGCTTGCCCCCCAGCTGAATTGTGTGGCGACGGTGTCATGCACCGCGGGGCGCCCCCGGCGACCGGCCAGCCCGGCCAACCGGAATGCGACGTTGGCGGCGGCGCACCGGCTGGGGGGTGGTGCGCGGCAAAGCCGCGCTGGTGATCGGTGCCGCCGCCTCGGCGCGTCGTCACGCGACGGCATCATCGATTCGCTTGCTGGCCGTCACGGCAGTCCTTTGCGCCGGGAAATCGGTGACGGTGTTGACGGTACGCGGGTCAGGGACAAGACCGTGCGGTCGTGCCGGTCGCTGCCGGGCCGTCAGACGCGGTGGCCGCCGCCACCGCCGCCGCCTGGCCTCCCTGTGCGCGGCGGGTTTCGGCCAGTATTGTCGGTTCTTCCGGCTTTTGCGTGGGTTCGAGCCGAATGGTTGGGTGATCCACGACATGATCCGAGTCCGGTGATGCCAAGCTGTGTACGAGCACAGTGGCGAGTGTGCTGAGGTTTCGGTGGGCGGCCCCTTGCGAAGCCTGCCGGGCTTCGTTCTGTGGGCCGCGCCGGTGGCCGGGAAGGTCGGTGACCTGCCCTTTCGCCTGCCCTTGAGGGCGCACAGAGGCTCGCGGGTCA
>NZ_JBYCLA010000308.1:0-4117 GCF_057473665.1 Mycobacterium sp. TH-M25 | reverse complement strand
CAGCATGTCCCGGGTGCCGTCGTCGACGACGATGGTCGAACCGATCACCTCCAAAACGCGAGACCGCTCCCAGTCCGGCAGGTCCCAGCGCATCGGGACCGGAACGGCGCCGATCTTCCAGCAGCCAAGTACGGCCAGCACCAGATCCGCTGAATTGGGAATGCTCAGTGCAACAAGCGAACCGACCCGGGCACCGGAACCAGACAGGGCGCGCCCCCACTGGTTGGCCCGGGCATCCAGCTCCGCGAACGTCGACAACTGCGGGCTTCCGTCGCGCGCGATCACGGTCAGAGCGACGTCGCCGGGGCGTTGCTCGGCGAGCTGACGAAGCTTGGCGCCGAAGGGAATTCCGTCCATCGCCGACGTGCTCACGCTGAGACCGGGTCGGAGAACAACGTCTCGAGGGCACCGCTTCGAACTGCCGGCAGTAGGCGCACCGTGAGCGCCTCGGTGCTCAATGGTAGCCGCACGAGCGGCTGCGTATGCCTGTCGAGCACGCTGACATCGGACTCGTCGCAAAATCCCAGCGCGCCCAGGAGTTGGTGTGCAGCCCGAAAGACTTGCCGGGCGGTGTCGGCGGCCTTGAGTCTGAGCGCGAGGGCATCTGCCGAACACACCTGCGCGGGAGACGATGTCATGCGGCTGATGGTGTACTTCGCGAGTTCATAAAGCCCGCGGGCCGCGACGGCGGCATCGGCGATGGTAAAGCGGACGGCCTGAAATTCCGCGAGCGGTTTACCGAATTGCCTGCGGGCGACCACGTGCTGGCGGGTGATCTGCAAGGCCTGCTGCACCGCGCCGACGATCCGCCATGACCCCAACGTCAGATGCAGGTAGATGTCGGCCGCCGGCACGGTGGCGTCGAGTCGGCTCAATGTGGCGGGCACCAGAAACGGTCCGAGCTTTGCCGCGGTGCGGGTGGATGGCTTGACGCGGTAACGGATCCCATCGAGATCGGCCGCCATCCAGTCACCCGCCAGGTCACCGTGGTCGACCCGCGGTGCTTCGGGATTCACCAGTGTGAGCCGGACGCCGTCGATCGCCAGCAACTCTTCGACGAGCGGATACGGCAGCGCGGTCGCACCGGCGACCTGACAGAGCACCGCGGCGGCCAGCAGGTCGTCCGTGGACGCGCGGACGTCGAGGTCGAAGGCCCCGAGGTCGCACAGCGCGGTCCGGGCGTCGTGGCGCAGTCGGGGCTCCGTTTCGGCCTGTAGCGCGGCCTGGGCTCCACCGAGCCGGAACAGTCGCTTGTTGGCGACCGCTGCAAACTCGGCAATATCTTCTGGCAGAGTGGTTTTCATCAATGATCTCCCAACGTTTCACGAGCGACCAGCATCCGCTGTACTTCGATGGTTCCCGACGCCACGGTGGCTGCCTGGGCGTAACGCCAATGATCTTCGATCGCACCGTGCAGCGGGGCCGACATCCCGCTGTCCAGTGCCGACGGGCCGAGGACGTCGAACAGCAGCTCGGCAACCAACTGATCGCAGGTGGTGGTCGCGATGCGGGCGGCACTGGCTGCACCGCCGGCCGTTGGGTCGTCTTGCAGCGAAACCGCGCGATACGCCAGCAGTCGGGCGATTCGCAGATCGATCAGTGCCCTTACCCAGCGCGTGCGGATCGACTCGGGCAACGTGTCCCAGTCGTCGCCGAGTTCGGTCTGGATGCGGTCCAATAGCGACTCACATCGCGCGTAGCGGGCTATCCCGACTCGTTCGAACGCCAGTGCTTCGCGCATCACCCGCCACCCGTCGCCCACCTCACCGAGGACTTCGGCAGGGAACACCTCGACGCCGTCGAGAAACACTTCGTTGAGGTGATGCGGCCCCAGCATTGACCGGATTGGGCGCACGGTGATCCCGGCTCGGTCCATCGGGACGAGAAACAGACTGAGCCGCTTGGATTTCGGGGCATCCGGATCGGTGCATGCCGCGAGCACGCACCAGGAGGCCATCTGGGCGTAGGACGTCCACACCTTTTGGCCGGTGATGCGCCAGCCGTCACCGTCGGCAGTCGCGCGGGTGCGCAGCGAGGCTAGGTCGGTGCCGGCTTCCGGCTCGGAGAACCCCTGACACCAGATCACCTCCCCGGCGGCGATGGCGGACAGGTGCCGCTCCTGCTGTTCGGCAGTGCCGTACCGCATCAGCGCCGGGCCCACCCAGTTGATGCCCATGTACTGCGCGCCGCGGGGTTCGTGGTGCGCCCACATCTCCTCGCGCAACACGGTCTGTTGCCACACCGAATTTCCGCCGCCACCATGCTCTTTCGGCCAGGCCAGGGCCAGTAGCCCGGCAGCGGCGAGCATCTTGCAGAACGACTCGGTGGTCGCCAGGTCCTTGGCGTCGTTCGTGCAGGCGCCGAGAAACCCTTCCGGGATGTGCGCGGAGATCAGATCGCGCACGTGGGTCCTGAGCTCTGCGGCGTCGGTGCCGAGGTCGTAATCCATCGTCATCCCTTCGGCAAACCGAGCAGGCGCTCGGCGATGATGTTGCGCTGGACCTCAGAGGTGCCGCCGTAGATGGTGGCGGCAAGTGCGTCCTGACGCTCGAAGAGCAGCTCGTTGTCGCTGATCGAACAGGGTCCCGACGTCGCGGCGGAAAGTTCCCAAACCCTTTGCAAAGTAACCGAACCGAGGAGTTTGAGGATGTCGGATTCCGGGCTCGGCATCCCGGCGAGCTCGTTGTTCAGCGCGCGGTAGCCGGTTGCCCGCAGAGCTTCGGCATCGGCGACCAGCGAGCCGAGTTCGGCGAAGACCTCGCCGGCGTAGTCGTCGTCGTGGGTGGCCGGGGATTCACGGATCGTAGTGAGACCGCGCTGGATCTCGACCCAGTTCATGATCCAGATCATCTGTCGTTCATGGTTGAGTGACGACATCGCCACCTGCCATCCGCCGTTGAGTTCGCCGAGCAGATTGTCAGCTGGGACCTCGACGTCGTCGAGAACGACCTCGCAGAAGGTCTCGTCGGATCTGGACGCCATCCGGATGGCCTCGACGGTCACTCCCGGGGATTCGAGATCGAGGACAAAGCAGGAGATTCCGCGATGCTTGGGTGCGTCGGGGTCGGTGCGCGCATACAAGGTGCACCACCGCGACAGGTGCGCCTGGGTTGTCCAGATCTTGCGGCCCTTGACGCGGAACACTTTGCCATCTGGTTCATCTCGCACCGCGCGGGTGCGTAGTCCGGCGAAATCGGAGCCTGCTTCAGGCTCCGACATGCCCAGCGCCCACCATTCGTCACCGCGCAGTAACGGGACGAGCAGCCGGTCGATTTGCTCGGGGGTGCCGAATTGTCGGAGCCCCGGTGCCGCGACTCCCGGCCCGGCGACGTTGGGCAGCTTGGGGGCCGACCGCACCGCTGCCTCGAGCCGGATCTCCATCGCCTGGGCCAGGCCCAGTGAGCGGCCGCCGTACTCGCGCGGCCAGGTCGGCTGCAACCAGCCGGCCTCGAAGGCGGCGCGCTGATGATCGCGTCGAAGTCCGATGTCCCAGCGGTATTGGTCGTAGCGATCGTAGTAATCGTCGGGCAGGAAGTCGGTCAGCCAGGCATCGTACTCGGCGATCAAGTCGCTCATGCGGCACTTCCGGCGAAGCGACGCCCCACCGCGTGATAGAGCGCGCGGCTGTCGCCCAGCGTCGAGGCGCCCTGCCAGGCGTGCCGCAAGTAAAGGTGCATGTCGTGTTCCCAGGTCTGCGCCAGCGCGCCGTGAACCTGCACCCCGGTCCGTGCGCACCCGACCGCGGCCTCGCCCGCCGCGGCCTTGGCCATCGCCGCAGCGTTCCAGCCGGCGGCGATCGGGGTTGCCGGATCGTCGAGCCTCGCAGCGGCGGCATAGGTCAGGCCGCGGGCACGCTCCAGCGCGACGTAGTTGTCGGCCAGGGCATGCTTGATGCCCTGGAACGAGCCGATCGGTTTGCCGAACTGCCTGCGTGTTGTGGCGTGCTCGACGGATCGCGCCAGCGCGGCGGCGGCGACACCGACCAGATCGGCGGCGGCGGCGAGCAGCGGTGTCGCCAGCGCCGACTCAATGTCGACCGGTGCGATGGCGACCGGCTCGGCGTCGATCTCGACGTCGGCGACCGGTTGGGCGGGGTCGGTGCATTCGGATTGGTGCA